>NZ_JBKJFM010000006.1:0-119795 GCF_046614825.1 Streptomyces nanhaiensis | reverse complement strand
GGCCGCCTCGCGCAGTACGGCCTGCGCGGCCGCCCGGCGCCTGCGGCGGCGCTCGGTGCGCGCCAGCGCCAGCAGGGTGCGTCCCGCCTCGATGGGCAGCCCGTGCCCGGTGAAGCGGTCGGCGGTCTCCCGCAGCAGCTCCGCCCCCGCGTCCGGGTCGCCGGTGGCCGCCAGGTACTGGCCGCGCACCCGGTCCAGCGCCGTCAGCACGGTGGTGCGCCCCAGTCGCCGCGCCACCGGGGTGACCTCCGCCAGCAGGTCGGCGGCCCTCTCCGGTTCCCCGCCGGCCACGTAGGCCTCGGCCAGTTCCTCGTGCCAGCGCAGGACGGACGGGTCGGTGGCCAGGGCGGTGATCGGCAGGTCGCGGATGCCGCCGAGCGTCTCCAGGGCCAGGGCGGTCTCGCCCATGGCGAGTTGTACGCGCCCGAGCGCGTACAGGGAACAGTGCACGAAGACCTGGTCGCCCTCCTCCTGGGAGGCGCGCAGGCTGCGGCGGGCGTAGTCGGCCGCCCGCCGGAAGCTGCCGCCGGCGGTCTCGGCCAGCGCCGCGCTGTACCACAGCGGTCCCGGGGAGAACCCCGCCTCAAGCGCGATGGACACCGCGCGGCGGGCGTGGGCGAGGGCCGCGGCGCACTGCCCCTGGCGGGCCTCGACCTCGGCCAGGGAGCGCAGCGCCACCACCAGGTCCTCGGTGGTTCCCAGCCGTTCGAGCTCGGGCAGCAGGGCGAGCAGCCCCTCGCGCGCCTCGGTGAGCCGGTCGTCGAACAGGGCGTGGCGGAGGGCGAGCAGCCGCGGCCCGTTGCGCAGCGCGGGCGGAAGCCCCTCCCGCCACACGGCCAGGGCCTCCTCGGTGTGCGCCGCGGCCTCGGGCTCCCCCAGGGCGCGGCTGATGCGGGCGCGGGCGGTGGCCGCCAGTACGGCGGTCTCCCGGTCCCCGGCGGCCAGGGCCAGGCGGTACGCCTCCTCGGCGGTGGCGCGCGCCGCGACGCTGTCGCCGTCGGCCAGTTGCTGCTTCCACACCAGCCGGACCAGCACGGCCGCGCGCATCGACGGGTCGTCACCGGCGTCGGCCAGGGCGTGGGAGAAGGTCTCGTCCAGGTCGTTGAGGCTCTGGAAGGCGGTGTCCAGGATGGCGAGCCGGGCGCTCAGCCGGGCGGCGGGCGGTACGTCGCGGGCGAGGATGGCGTCGGCGGCCCGTTTGGACAGGTCGGGCCGGGCGGCGCGGGCCGCGTCGGCGGCGGCCCCCAGCAGCCGCGCCACCTCCTCCTCGGAGCGCCCGGCGGGGGTGCGTTCGGCGGCGAGCAGGCCGAGTTCGGCGGCCAGGGCGTGGTCCCCGCGGCGGCGGCAGGACTCCAGGGCCCGGTCGAGCTCGGCGGCCATCTCCGCGTCGGCGGCACGGGGGTCGGAGGCCAGGGCCCGGTGGCGTACGGCCTGCACGGGGTCGCCCACGGCCCCGGCCAGGGCGGTGTGGCAGGCGGCCCGCTCCGTCCAGTCCGCCTCGGCGGCCAGGGTCGCGGGCACCACTTTGGCGGTGAAGTCGACCGCGCCGTCCTCGCCGACGGTGAGCAGTCCGGCCCGTTCGGCGGCCGCGAGGTCCGCCTCGGCCGAGGCCCTGCCCGCCCTGTGCAGCACGGTCGTGGTCGGCCCGGTGGCCAGCGCGGCGAGCAGCAGGGTGGGGTGCGTCCCGGCGGGCACCTCGGCCAGCATGTGGCGGGCGGCGGCCCGCGCCTCGCCGCCCAGCGGCAGTTCGTCGGCGTGGTGGACGAAGGTGCGGGTGCCCGCCAGGGAGCGGCCGATGGCCAGGGCCAGCCTGGGGTTGCCGCCGCTGGCCCGGTGGATGCGGCCGGCCAGGCGGGCGGGGAGTTCGTGGTCGGCCAGCAGCGCGGCGACGTGGTCGGCGCCGAGCGGCGGGACGGGGACGACGCGGGGGCCGGTGTGGCCGAAGAGGTTCTCCGCGTGCAGCGGGCTGGTGTGCTGCCGTTCGGCCACCAGGGCCCGTACGGCCGGCGGCGCCTTGTGCAGGGCGAAGCGGAGCAGGGCGGAGCTGTCGGGGTCCAGCCACTGGGCGTTGTCCACCACGAGCAGCACGGGCCCCTCGGCCGCCAGGAGGCGCAGCACCTGGGCCACGGCCAGCCGCAGGGCGACGCGGTCCTGTCCGGCGGCGGGCGCCTCCGTCTCGCGGCGGGCCACGGCGACGGCGGTGCGCTGCGGCCGGGGCAGCTCCCGTACGGCCGCCTCGGGCACGTCGTCCAGCAGTCCGGCCGCGCCCGCGCCGGGGATGTCCCGGTCCTCCTCCTCCGGAGCCAGCCACAGGACGGTCTCCCCCCGCGCCCGGCGTTCCTCCGGCCTGACCACGGCGGCGACCAGGGCCGTCTTGCCGATGCCCGGCGGGCCGGTGAGGGCGGCCCTGCCGTGGTCGCGCAGCGTCCGCTCCAGGTGGTCCAGCAGATCACCGCGCCCGACCAGCGCCGGACGGGGGGTCTCCCGCTCCAGCCCCATAAACCGCCTCCGGTCGTGTTCATGCCCGTGCCCGCGAGGATACGGAGGACATGGGCTACCGGTCGATGGTCTTCGGCGTGGACGTTCGACGGATTTTCGACGGGGGTTTCGGCGGAGGTTTCGGCGGAGGCCCGGGCGGGGTTCCCGGCGGACGCCGGGTGGACGCCGGGTGGACGCCGGGCGGGTGCGGGGCGGGTGCGGGGAGCTCCCGGCGGCGCGGGGGTTCCGCGCCGGAGACCGGCAGGGCCTGCCGGCGGGTGCAGCGTCGGCAGGCCCTGGTTCTCCGGCCGGTCCGGACCGTCTCGGTGCCGGTCCGGACCGGTGGGGGTCGGGGGTCCCCTGTGGGGGCGGGGACCCCCGGGAGCCCGCCCCGTCAGGTGGACGGGCCCCGGTCCGGTGGCCGTCCGGGCCGGGTGGTTCCGGCCCGTCCGGTCGCGTTCGGTTCGCTCAGAAGGTCAGGCTCCAGGAGTCGATGTAGCCGGTGTCCCCGGAGTAGACGTCCTTGACCCGCAGCCTCCAGGTGCCGTTGGCGGCCACCGAGGAGGCGTCGACGGTGTAGGTGGCGATCACGTTGTCGGCGCTGTCCGAGGCGGAGGACTGCTTGAGGGTGGCGTAGCGGCCGTCGGGGGCGACCAGTTCGACGACCAGGTCACCGCGGTAGGTGTGCTTGATGTCGACGGCGACCTGCAGGTCGGCCGGCGCGTTGCCGCTGCGGCCGCTCACCGCGATCGGGGAGGTGACACCGGTGGTGTTGTTGTCCGGGATGGAGACGTTGGCGCCGTTGGTGTAGGTGTCGCCGGCCGGAGGCTGCTCGCCGCCGCCACCGCTGTCGCCGCCGGCGGCCGCGACGGTCGCGGCCGCGTCGGCCAGGCCGGCGCCGCAGCCGCCGCTGCACGTGCCGGGCAGGGTGCGGGCGCCCGACTTGATCAGCTGCTCGATCTGGGCGGGGCTCAGCGAGGAGTTGGCCGACTTCATCAGCGCGGCCAGGCCGGCGATGTGCGGGGCGGCCATGCTGGTGCCCTGGTAGTAGGCGTAGGTCTCGCCGGCGGGCCGGGTGGAGCCGGAGTCCACCGTGGAGAGGATGCCGTTGGTCCGGGTCGCGGTCTCACCGCCGGGGGCGGTGATGTCGATGATCGAACCGTAGTTGGAGTAGGAGGCCCGGTTGCCCTCGCGGTCGCCGGCGGCGACGGTGACGACGTTGTTGCAGCTCGCCGGGGTGAAGTTGGCGGCGTTGGCGTTGCTGTTGCCCGCCGCGACGACGACCGTGGTGCCGCGGCCCACCGCGCCGTTGATCGCGTTCTGGTAGGTGCTGGAGCAGGTGCCGCCGCCGCCCAGGCTCATGTTGATGACGTGGGCCGGGGTGGGGTTGGCCGGGACGCCGGAGACGGTGCCGCCGGAGGCCCAGGTGATGGCGTCGGCGATGTCGGCGGTGGTGCCGCCGCACTTGGCGAGCACGCGGACGGGCTGGATCTTCGCGTTGTACGCGATGCCCGCGATGCCCTTGCCGTTGTTCGTCGCCGCGGCGATGGTGCCCGCGACGTGGGTGCCGTGCCAGGAGGAGGGGCTGTTGTAACTGGCTCCGCACTCACCGGCGTTGAACCAGTCGCCCTCGTCGGCGGGGTTGCTGTCGCGGCCGTTGCCGTCCCGCGCGTTGGTGGCGTCGGAGACGAAGTCGTAGCCGGGGACGATGTTGGCGGCGAGGTCGGAGTGGGCGACGTAGCCGGTGTCCAGGACGGCGACGACCGTGCCCTGGCCGGTGGACCTGTCCCAGGCGCCGGGCACGCGCATGCCGGCGGTGGACTCGAAGAGGTCCCACTGGCTGCTGTACTGCGGGTCGTTGGGGGTCGCCATCGCGTACACGCGGGTGTTGGGCTCGGCGTAGGCGACGTCCGGGTCGCTCTCGAAGGCCTCGACGATCTCGTCGATCTCGGCCCGGGAGGTCTTGCCCTCCACCTCGTACAGGGCCGCGCCCGTGGCCAGGCGGCGCTCGAACTTCAGCTTCTGCCCCGCCTTCTTCCCCTTGGCGGTGGCCTCGGCCCTGGCCGCGGAGTCGGACTCGGCCGCGCTCGGGGAGGCGTTGGCCGCCTTGGTCTCGGTGCGGTTGTGGTAGGCGACGATGACGCCGTCCGCGGGCGCCTCGGGGAGCTCGGTCCGCTGCTCGCCTGCCTTGGGGGCGGTCTCACCGGCCTGGGGCGCCGCGGTGGCGACGGACGCGGTGGCGGCGCCGGTCATGAGGGTGGCGGTCGCCGCCAGCACGGATATCAGTCTTCGCCTTGGGGCCTTCACGGGGGGGTCCTTTCGAAGCTGCCCGGACAGGCCGGGCAGTGGGGGTGCCTGGTGCGGGGGGTTGCACCGGGGTTCCGGGCGGGGTGGGGCATGACGTCGGTTCCGCCCGGAACACCGGTGCCGCCGACCATAGGAACGCCCCGGCCGACCCCGATACGGGGAAAACCCTTGCGTCCCCTCCCCGGTCCGCCGCCCACCGGCCCACGGGGCGGGAAACGGGGGCCGTACGTCCGGAAAAGCCCGGATGCCGGCGGCAGGTCGCCTCCGTGACGATCCGCCGGACGTCCGGTGAATTCGCGCCGGTCCGCGCTCCTGCTCCCGCGCCCGCCCGCCCGGTGCGCGGGCGGGCGCGGGAGCCCGGACCGGGCGCCGTATCCGGGCCGCATGCCTCACCGCACCCCACCCAACTCCCCCGTACGGGTGAATGCGCGACCGGTCTTCCAGTCCCTCGCGACCGGGGGAGCAGGCACACCCCGCCCCGTCTTCCGAGGTCGGCCGCCTTCTCTCCGGCCCATGCACGGAACACGGGAGACCGCAAGACCGACCAAAAGCGCATATGCACATCCATCGGTGTGTTCGTAACGTCGTCTGTGAGGCCGCCCACACCGGGCGGTGACACCCACCTGGCATCCCACCGAGGAGGACCCAGATGCTCACCCACACCACGGGAACCACCCTTGCCCCCGCCGCTCCGGCCGAGCGCGACATGGTCGCCGACCTGATGACGACGCGCGAGGCCCCGGTCAGCGACGCGCCCGTGTGGGCGCCGGAGGCGATCGGCCTGCTGCTGCTCGCGCTCCTGCTCTCCCCCAGGGAGCCGCGGGAGAAGTGACGCGACCGCTCTCCACAGCGGGATGCGACAGGAAGCGGCATGATGCGACAGAAGCGAACAGGATCGGCATAACATGACATACCGAATCAGAGAGGTAGGTCACTGATGCCGAACCCGGACACCCCATCGCGCACGGACTACGCCGCGGCGGTGGAGGGTCTGGCCGACCGTGTCCTCGGTGCCCTGCGGGGCGCCGGGGATCCGGCGGTGGATCCGGCGGTGGTGGCCTCCCAGGTGGACGAAGCCCCCGACCCCAAGGTCGCGCTGGCGGCCGTACGGGTCCTGGGACCCGACGTGTTCGCCCCCGCGCTGCTGGCCGGAGTGCCCTTCGGGCCCGGCGACGCCCGGGCGGTGGCCGAGTCCCTGCGAATCTTTCCGCCCGCTCCGGACGCCGCGCCCGAGGCCGCGTGGCGCGACTGGACGACCGTGCGGCTCCTCGCGCGGTACGGCGGTGGCTCCCCCGACAGCACCTTCACCGACACCCCCGAGGACACCCTGGGCGTACGCGAACCGGCGCCCCCGGGCGGCACCGGCCCCGCGGGCTCCCCCGGCTCCCCCGGTCCCTCCTGGCGCGACCTGTCCCTGAGCATGGCGCAGCTCTCCCCGCTCGCCCTGCCCAACGTCGACGGCCCCGTCCACGAGACCGCCCTGGACCGGCTGCGCGATCTGAGCCGGGGCACCGCCCGCGCGATGCTGCGCCGCGACTACCCGACCGCGGCCCGGCTGGCGCGCTGGCTCGCCTGCGCACTGCACCGCGGCGCGCGCCCGGACCTCGACACGGCCGCCGTGGTGCGGCACCTCGAACTGCACTGCGGGGGCGGCGGGCGCACCGCGCTGGACACCGCCGTCGCCCGCGGCCTGCTGGACCGTTCGCAGCCGCAGAGGCCGGGAGGGCCGACCGCATGAGCACACCCCGCACCACCGCCGCGGCCCCCGCCCCCGTGGGGCGGTCGGCGCACCGGGTGGCCACCCGCGCCCTCGGCTGGCTGCGCCGCCACTGCGAGCTGGGCACCCTGCCGCCCGGCACCACCTCGGACATGGCCGACCCCGACAACATCTACAAGCCGCTGGGCGAGACGGCCCTGGCCGCCTCCCTGGTGCTGCGCGAGGGACTGGCCTCCGCGCAGGAGGAGCGCACCGCCCGCGAGCTGCTCGACTTCGCCTGGTGGGAGCTGCGCGGCGGGGACATGCTCTACGAGCGCCAGTTGCGCTACATGATGATGGTCGACCCGCTGGAGCTGTACGCGCACTTCGTCCGCGCCGGCTACCGCCACCGGCGTCTGGAGGCGCTGCTGGACCACCTCGGCGGCCTGGTCACGATGGACGCCGTCGAGCAGGTGCCCAACCGCCGCCTCGCCGTCGCCAACGCCGCCCGCCTGACGGGCCTGGCGCGCGAGACCGACTGGAAGCGGCTGACCGACGCCACCTGGCTCGGCAACACACCCGAGCCGTGGGTGATCGACTGGATGACGGCGTACTGCGTGACGCACACCGTCTTCCACATCACCGACTGGGGGGCCCGCCCCGGCGACCTGCCGCCGCATCTGGAGGAGTACCTCCAGCTCTGGCTGCCGGTGTGGCTGGACATCTGGCGGGAGGTCCAGGAGTGGGACCTCGTCACCGAGCTGCTGATCGTCGGAAGCTGCCTGCGCGAGCCCTACGCCGACCCCGTCCTGTGGGAGGAGCTGGCCTCGGTGCAGCACGAGGACGGGCTGATGCCGCGGGACGGCAAGGAGGTCGAGGGGGACGCCGCCCAGCGCTTCCGGGACCACCACCACCCCACCGTCGTCGCGGCCGTCGCCGGCACCCTGGCGCTCTCCCGCGCCGCCCAGCGGTGAGCCCGGTGTCCTCCGACACGGCCCCCCGCCCCGGGCCCGAACGGGACCCCGGCTCCGGAACCGGCGCCGGACCGGAGGCCGAAGCCGGCGCCGGACCGGAGGCCGAAGCCGGCACCGGATCCTCCGCCGACACCACCGGCACCACCACCCCCACCGCACAGCCCGAGTCCGCGCTCTCCCTGCCCCTGGAGACGGTCGCCGCCGCCGCACCCGGCCCCGCGGTGGCGGTCGTGGCGGTACGGGCGGGCGAGTCCAGGATGCTGTGCCGGGGCGCCTCCGCCGCCACCCGCTTCGAACTCGGCTCGGTGACCAAGACGTTCACCGCCCTGCTGCTGGCCGAGGCGGTGGCCCGGGGCGAGCTGGGCCACGACGACCCGATCGCCGGGCTCCTCCCCGCGGCGGCCGTGCCCGAGGGGTACGGCGACCGGATCACCCTCGCCCACCTGGCCTCGCACACCGCCGGGCTGCCCGTGCTGCCGCCGGGTCTGCTGGCACGGGCCGTGCCCCGCTTCTACACCAACCCCTACGAGGGCTTCACCCCCGAGCACCTGCTGCACGCCCTCTCCCAGACCCGGGTGCGCCACCCTCCCGGGCAGCGGGTGCGCTACTCCAACTTCGGCGTCGGGCTGCTGGGCCGGCTGCTGTCGGACGCGGCAGGCACCCCGTACGGCGAGGCGCTCGCCACCCGGGTCCTCACGCCGCTGGGACTGGCCGACAGCACCTGCGACCCCGGGCTGCCCCAGGCCACCGGCCACTGGCACGGCCGCCCCCGCCCGCCCTGGCGCATCCCCGGCCTGCCGGGCGCGGGCGCGCTGCGCTCCAGCGCCCGCGACCTCCGGCGCTACCTGGAGGTCCTGCTCTCCCCGCCGCCGGAGACCGACGAGGCCCTGCGCACCGCCCTCCACGACGTCACCCGCCCCCGGGCGACCGCACCCGGCGGCGACCGGATGTGCCTGGCCTGGAAGGCGCGCACCCACACCGCCCGCGACGGCGGCGGCTTCGACCTGCTGTTCCACTCCGGCGGCACCCGGGGCTTCACGTCCTTCGCCGGCTTCTGCCCGGTCGCCCGCATCGGCCTGGCGGCGGTGACCAACAGCTCCCCCACCCTGCGCGGCACCTTCATCCGCACCGCCTACCGCACCCTGCGCGACCTCGCGGCCGAAGCCCCCACCCGCTGATCCCCGCCGGGCCGGGAACACCGTCGGCCGGTGCGCCCACCCCCCTGTACGCCGCACGCCTCCCGGCGGCAGTGCAGCTCGAACCAGACGGTCTTGCCGATCCCGCAGGGGCGCGGGTACGCGCCCCAGGCGTCGGAGAGGGCGGCGACCAGGGCCAGGCCCCGGCCCGACTCGTCCTCCGGCGACGTGCCGCGCGGGCGCGGCATGCCGTCGCCCGCGTCGCAGACCTCCACCCGCAACCCCCGGTCGCCGGGTACGCAGCGCAGGGCGATCTCCCGGCCGGGCGGGGTGCGGGCGTGGCGGCAGGCGTTGGCCACCAGCTCGCTCAGCAGCAGTACGGCCGTCTCCGCCGTCGTGTCCGGCACCTTCCAGACGCTCAGCCCGTCTCGCAGCAGGGCCCGCGCGGGGATCAGCCGCGAGGCGCTGGGCGACGAGGCGGGCTACGGCTACGGCTACGGCTACGAGACCATCAAGTCCATGGAGCAGGGCCGCCGCAAGCCGACGGTCCGGCTACTGGAGGTCGCCGACGAGATGTGCGACGCGCGGGGCCTGCTGGTGGCGGCCCAGGAGTACCTGAAGCCGGAGAAGTTCCCGGCGCGTACGCGGGAGTTCATGGACGCCGAGGACCGCGCCATCGCCCTGTACTGGTACGAGGCGCTGCTCATCCCCGGTCTGCTCCAGACCGAGGCGTACGCGCGGGCGCTGATCGGCAACCACTATCCGCCGCTGGACGAGGAGACCGTCCAGGAGCGGGTCGCGGCCAGGCTGGAGCGGCAGGAGAAGCTCACACGCAGGCCGACCGTGGCATTCGGCTTCGTGATCTACGAGGCCGCCCTGCGCACCCGCGTCGGCGGTGACGAGGTGATGCGGGAACAGCTCCACCACCTGCTGGAGATGGGCGAGTTGCGCAATGTCTCCGTCCAGGTGCTCCCCGTCGAGCGCGGGGTGTCCGGCGGCCTCAGCGGGCCCATGGTGCTTCTGGAAACGGCCGAACACGAGTACTACGCCTATGCGGAGGGGCAGGAGACAGGTGCGCTCTACTCCGACCCGGAGAAGATCAGTGCGTTCACCCAGCGCCATGGAATGATCCGCATGCAGGCTCTCAGCACCGAGGAATCGGCGCGCTTCATCAGGAAGGTGGCGGAGGAGCTATGAGGGACGGCCTGGTCTGGTTCAAGTCCAGCCACAGCGACTCGGAAGGCGGCGCGTGCGTCGAGGTGGCCGCGTGCGCCGACGCCGTGCACGTGCGCGACTCCAAGGCGGCGGACGGGCCGCAGCTCGTGCTCCCGCCCGCCGCCTGGGCCGACTTCGTCGCGTACGCCGCCCGCGCGTGACCCACCGCCCGGCCGCCGGTTGAGCCCGGCGGCCGGGCACACCGGGCTCACCCGGTGGGCGGTCAGCCGAGGTCGGCGAGCTTGCGCTGCAGTACCGTCCGCTCGCGTTCGTTGCCGCACAGCCGGACCGCGCGCCCCAGTTCGGCGCGCGCCTCGTCGGTGCGCCCCAGGCGGGCGAGGAGTTCCCCGCGGACGTTCGGCAGCAGGTGGGAGCCGGACAGCTCCTTGGCGCCGGCCAGCCCGTCCACGATGGTCAGGGCCGCCGCCGGCCCCTGCGCCATGCAGACGGCCACCGCCCGGTTGAGGTCGACCACCGGTGAGGGCGCGAGCCGGCCGAGCGCCTCGTAGAGGAGCACGATCCGCTCCCAGTCGGTCTCCTCTACCGAGGGGGCGGCCGTGTGGCACTCGGCGATCGCCGCCTGCAGGCCGTAGGCGCCCAGGCCCCGGCCGGTCCGCTCGGCGCGGGCCAGGGCGGCCCGTCCCCGGCGGATCGCGGCGCGGTCCCAGCGGCGGCGGTCCTGGTGCTCCAGCAGCACCGGCTCGCCGTCCGGCCCGGTACGGGCGGGGAAGCGCGCCGCGGTCAGCTCCAGCAGTGCCAGCAGGCCGTGGACCTCGCCCTCGTCCGGCATCAGCCGGCTGAGCACCCGCGCCAGACGCTGCGCCTCGCCCGCGAGGTCGAACCGGATCAGGTCCCCGCCCGAACTGGCCGAGGAGCCCTCGGTGAAGATCAGGTAGACGACGCTGAGGACCGAGCCGAGCCGTTCGGCCCGTTCGTCGGCCGCCGGAGTCCCGAACGGGACGCGGGCCGCCTTCAGGGTCTTCTTCGCCCGGGTGATCCGGGCCTGCACGGTGGCGGTCGGCACCAGGAACGCCCTGGCGATCTCGTCGCTCGTCAGACCGCCGACCACCCGCAGGGTGAGCGCCACCCGCGCCTCCCGCGACAGCACGGGATGGCAGGAGAGGAACATCAGCGCGAGGGTGTCGTCGTCGATGCGGTCCGGGTCCCACAGCACGTCCTCGGCCTCCCTGACCGGGTCGGGGGGCGCGCCCCCCGGGACGCCTCCCGAGACGATGCCGCCCTCGCCCAGGCCGTGGGCGAGGGCGGCGTACCGCTCGCCGAGGGCGGAGCGCCGGCGGAACGCGTCGATCGCACGACGACGGCCGACGGTGAGCAGCCACCCCGCCGGGTCTCGGGGCGCGCCCTCGCGCGGCCAGTTCACCAGCGCCTCGGCCAGCGCCTCCTGGGCGCAGTCCTCGGCCAGCGCGAAGTCGCCGGTGTACCGCGCGAGCGCGCCGACGATCCGCGCGGACTCGATCCGCCAGACGGCGGCGACGGCCTCACGGCCGGTGGGGTCGGCCATCCGCCGTCACTCCCCTCAGAGCTGGCCGGTGGCCTCGCGCCACGCCCGCTCCTTCTGGATCCACTCGTTGTCCTGGGGGAACTCGTCGATCGTGGTGACCCGGCGGATCTCGGTCTTCAGGCCCGGGCCGCTGAACGGCGCCCGCCTGGCCCACTCGACGGCCTCCTCCTTGGACGCCACGTTGAGGATGTAGAAGCCGCCGAACAGCTCCTTCGTCTCGCCGTAGGGGCCGTCGGTGACCACGGGCGGCTCGGAGGAGTGGTCGACGACCACGCCCTCGGCGGCGTCGTCGAGCCCTTCCGCGGCGACCAGTACCCCGGCCCGGATCAGCTCGTCGTTGTACCGGCCGATGGTCTCGAGCATCTGGCCGAAGTCGACGTCCGCCATCCCCGCGAGGGCCTCGTCGGTGGCGCGCATGATCAGCATGTACTTCATGGCTCTGTCTCCCTGGTGGTTCCGGGGCCTCTTCCTGCCCCTCTCACCCATAGGTCGAACGGGGACGGCGCGGATCAACACGGCCGCCGATTTTTTTCGGGGGAACTCCGGCAGCGTATGGCACGCGCCGGTGATCCCTGCGGAGATCGCGTGCGACCGCGTCGAGGGGCCGCGCGTCTCCGGCCCCGGCCCGCCTCGCAAGGTCGGAGGCGCTCACGGCGCGGTGGGCGGTTCGGCGCGGTAGGCGCGGTGGAGCAGGTCCGTGAAGGCCGGGGCGGCGGGCAGGGAGGCGGAGCCGATCCGGTGTACGGCGATCCCCGGCGTCCAGGAGTTCATGACGGCGGCCCCGGCCAGTTCCGGCAGGTCGGCGAGGGTGATCTCCCGGACGCGCTGGGGTACGCCCAGGCGGTCCAGTTGCCGGCGCACGACGCCCATCGTGACCCCGGTCAGTACGTCGGCCTCGGGCCACACCACCGCCGAGCCGTCCCAGAAGGCCAGGTTCCAGATCGTCGCCTCACCGATCCGGCCCCGGCGGTCGGTGAAGGCGGCGTCGTCGAAGCCCTGCGCGGCGGCCCGGCGCAGCAGGTACGTCTTGGCCGCCTCGCCGACGAGCTTGACCGACGGCAGGAACCGCTCGTGCTCGAACGCCGCCAGCGCCAGCGGCCCTTCGGGCCCGGAGGCGGGCGGTCCGGTGCGGACCAGCATCTCCGGTTCGGCGTCCGCCGCCGTGAACTCGCCCGCCGGGGAGTACACCACGGCCGTCAGCGACACGTCCTGCGGCCCGCCTTCCAGGGCCGCGCGCAGGCGGGACCGCACCAGGTCGTCGGGAAGCGCCCGGCCGTACAGCTCCAGCGAGGCCGAGCGCAGCCGCGCCAGATGCAGGTCGAGCCCGCGGACCCGGCCGCCGCGCACCTGCATGGCGGTGAAGTGGGCGTGGCCCGCGAAGGCGAGCGGCGCCAGCTCGCCGGTGGTGGCCGTACGGCCGTCGCGGTGGACGGCGTAAGGGGTCGATGGGGTCATGTGCGTCGCTCCGAAGCTCGGGTTCCGGGAGTTCACGGGTGTCAGGGGTTTCAGGGGTTTCAGGGGTTTCAGGAAAAGGCGCGGCGGGCGCGGAATGCCCGCTCGCGGGGCGACGTTAGGGCTTCACACCGGTGTGAAGGTCAACTCCCGGGAAGGGCGGGGCACATGCTGATCGGGGAGCTGTCCCGGCGCACGGGGGTCAGTACGCGGCTGCTGCGGTACTACGAGGAGCAGGGGCTGCTCACCCCCGAGCGCGGCCCGAACGGCTACCGCACCTACGGCGAGGACGCGGTGCTCACCGTGCGGCAGATCCGCGCCCTGCTGGACGCGGGCCTGACCACCGAGGTGATCCGCTCGGTGCTGCCGTGCGCCCGGGGCCCGGAGCCGGGCTTCGACTGGTGCGCGGATCTGCGGGGCGCGCTGGAGCGGGAACTGGCGGCGTTGGACGAGCGCATCGGCGAGCTGACGCGCAGCCGCGACGCGCTCGCCGCCTACCTCGCCCGCCCCTGAGGGGGCTGTACGAGCACGGGCCGCCGCCGTCCGGGGGCGGGTCCTCAGGTGCCAGGTCCCGCATGGGCCGTGATCCGGGCGATGGTGCGGGCGTTGTCCTCGTGCAGGTGCGCCTGCATGCCGAACTCCCGCGCGGCCTCGACGTTCTCCGGGAGGTCGTCGACGAAGAGGCAGTCCTGAGGGCGCGCGCCCATGGCGGCGCACGCCGCCTCGTATGCGCGGAGGTCGGGCTTGAGGACGCCGATCTCGTGTGAGTAGACGATCCGGTCGACCAGTGCGCCGAAGCCGTACGCCGCCTCTTCCCGCTCACGGGCGCCGACGAAGCTGTTGCTGAGGATGCCGAGTCCGAGCCCCGGCCCGCAGCGCCCCCTCAGTCCGCGTACGCAGGCGATCAGTTCCTTGTTGGCCGTGCCCAGGTACTCGGTCCACAGGTCGGCCATGAAGGTGTCCACCGCCTCCTCGTCCAGGGCGAGTTCGGCCGAGATCCGGGCCCGCACCTCCGGCTCGTCGATCTCTCCGACTCTTCCGGCCCGCCAGACCTCCCCCAGCCGCCGGTTCACGGCGCCGGGCGGCAGGCCGAGCCGCCGCTCCCAGCGCCGGTGCCATCCCGTCCTCGGGGTGATCTCCAGTACGCCGCCTATGTCGAGGACGACGCAGCGCGAATCCATGGGCCCTCCCTCTCCGCTCCGTTGCACCGGACGGGAGGGGGACGGCGCGGCGCGGGCCGCCGGTTCCCGGTCCACGGGTCGCCGGGCGGTACGCCGCCCGCTCCGGATGGCCGGGAATGCGGCCCGGAGCTCGGGTTCCGGGGGCCGGGATCCGGGGTTCGAGCGCCTTCTCAAGGGGATGGGTGGGAGGTCTCCTCCCACCCTCCCACCCTGCGGTTTTCCACTCTCCGCGATCGGGGTTGCCGGAACCGGTGCCGGCCGGGCCGTCGGCCGACGAGGTGCGCGCCCGGGTCGAGCGGCTGCGGGCGGGTCTGCGCGCCCCGGCGGCGCGGGACCGGGGCGTGCGGGACAGGGACACGCGGGGCCCGGTCCCGGTCTTCGGCTGACGGGTCAGCCGCCCAGGCTGAGCGGGATCTCCTCGGCGCGCAGCTCCGCGACGGCCGGACCGTACATCCGGGACTTGATGGTGCCCAGGGTGGGGCTGGCCTTGGCGGTCAGGGATGCGGCGAGCTCGATCGCGGTGGACCGGACGGCGTCCTCCTCCACCGCGCGGTCGACGATCCCGCTGGCCAGCGCGTCCTGCCCGCCGTAGCGGCGGGCGGTGGTCATGGACTCGTGGGCCGTCTGCGGGGTCAGCCGGGCCTGGATGAGGGCGGACATGCCGGGGGTGAAGGGGATGTGGATGTCGGCCTCGGGCAGGCACCAGAAACCCCGGTCGGCGCGCATCACGCGGAAGTCGTGGGCCAGGGAGAGCATCGCGCCGGCGGCGAAGGTGTGGCCCTGGAGGGCGGCCACGGTGATCAGCGGCAGGGTCAGCACCCGGGCGAAGAGTTCCTGGACGCTCGCGGCGTACTCGGCGGCCTTGTCGGTGTTGGCCAGCAGCCATTCCAGGTCGAGGCCGTTGGAGAAGAACTTGCCGGTCGCCGCGGTGACCAGGGCGCGCGGCCCCTCGGCCTTCTCCACCTCGTCCAGCAGGGCGTTGACGGAGACGAGCCAGTCGGGGTGGAAGCGGTTCTCGCCGTCTCCGATGTCGAGGACGAAGACGTCGCCTTGGCGGTCGAGCGCGGGCATGGCTGCTCCTTCGGGCGGGAGTGGAACCGGCCGTGTCCTGTCGTGATCTTCCCGAACAAGAACCTACTGGCCGGTAACGGCGATGGCCGCATGCTACCCAGCCACTCCCCCCGACCACATCCCCGGCACCGGGCCGCCGGACCCCACTCATCGGACAAAAGGGTCTTAGCATATGCCCTGTGGGGTGTCACCGGAGAGGAAACAGGTCCTCTCCCCCGGCGGGTGTCCGGGCCGGATAGCATGCCCGGCCCACAGCGACAAGGAGACTCGATGGAGCAGGGCCAGGGCGCACAGCGGCACGGGGAGCGGTCCCGCACCGGGACGCCGGCCGCCCCGTGGGCCGGTGACGCTCCGCAGACCGGCCCCGCCCCCCGGGCCGACCCCGGCCGGGAGGCCGAGGCCGCCGAGTTCGCCGAGCAGATCCGGTCGCTGACCCGCGCCCAGCAGCGGCTGCAGAGCCTGCTCGACGCAGTGCTGGCCATCAGCAGCGAACTGGAGCTGCCCGTGGTGCTGCGCCGCATCGTCACCACCGCGATGGAGCTGGTCGACGCCCGCTACGGCGCGCTCGGCGTACTGGACGAGAGCGGCGAGAAGCTGGAGCAGTTCATCCCCGTCGGGCTGAACGAGGAGGAGGAAGCCGCGCTCGCCGGTGTGGAGCTGCCCCGGGGCCACGGCCTGCTCGGGCACCTGATCCACAACCCCGAGCCGCTGCGGGTCGAGCACATCGGAGCCCACCCCAACTCCTCGGGCTTCCCGCCCGGGCACCCGCCGATGCGCACCCTGCTCGGCGTGGCGATCAGCGTGCGGGGCGAGATCTACGGCGACCTGTACCTGACCGACCGGCGCGACGGCCTCCCCTTCGACACCCAGGACGAGAACATCGTCATCGCGCTGGCGGGCGCCGCGGGCGTGGCGATCGAGAACGCCCGCCTCTTCGAGCAGGTCCGCTCCGGCGCCGAGAACTTCCAGCGTCTGCTGCTGCCCCGGCTCCCCGACCTCCACCCGTTCAGCGGATCGGCCGTCTACCGGCCCGCGACGGCCCCCGGGCAGCTCGGCGGCGACTGGTACGACGTCATCCTGCTGCCCGACCGCTCCTGCGCGGCCGTCATCGGCGACGTCGTCGGGCACGACCTGAAGGCCGCGGCCTCCATGGCCCAGACCCGCAACATGCTCCGCGCGCTGTTGTACGACCGGCGCACCCCGCCGAGCCTGGTCCTCTCCCAGCTCGACCGCACCCTCCACGCGATCACCGAGAGCTCCGTCACCACCGCCTGCCTGGCCCGCATCGAGCCGGAGGGGGACGGCTGGTGCCTGCACTGGAGCAGCGCGGGCCATCTGCCGCCGCTGGTGATCACACCGGACCGCAGGACGGTCTACCTGCACGCCGATCCCGGTGTGCCGCTCGGGGTGGACACCCGGCAGCCCCGCCCCGACCACACCCACCCCCTGCCGGGCGGGGCCACGGTGGTCCTCTTCACGGACGGGCTGGTGGAGCACCCCAGGCGCCCCCTGGACGTGTGCATGGACGAGCTCGCCGAGGTCGCCGCCGCCCACGCCGGCGAGCCGCCGGACAAGCTGTGCCGGATCCTGGCCGACAACCACACCAGCGACGGCCACGACGACCTGGCCGTCCTCGTCCTGCGCACCCCCGAAACGCAGGCCTGACCCCCGCCGCCGCCTTCCGCACCGGACAGGTTGACCCCGCTGACCATGTGCCCGGCCGCGGCGGACGCGGTGACGGGTGCGTCCGGATGGGGGAGAACGTGATCGGGACCGCCGTAAGCGTGTTCCAGCTGCTGTTCGGCCTGCTGCTCCTGGGGGCGGGATGGGACAGCCTGCGCAGACCGGGCGAAGCCTCCCCGCCGGCACGGGGCCGTCCGGAGTGGGTGGTGCGGTGCCGTGCCGGAGGCTTCGCGCTGATGGGGCTGGGCCTGGCCGTGGAAGCCGGACTGGAACTGCTCGGGCGTCCGGAGGTCCCGGCGACGGGAGTCGTACGCGCGGTCGGCGCGGCCCTCGTGGTCTGCTCCCTCGCGGTGTCGGGCGTGACGTGGATGCGGGAGCGCGCCGGCGGCCGGCACCGGCCGGGCGGCGAACCGCTGCAGAAGCCGCGGAAGACGGCGGGCGGCCCGGCCCTGTGAGGCCCCGGACCGCCCGCCGCCCGTGCGGCGAGGGGCTTCGGATCAGCCGAAGTCCACGTCGCTGCAGATGTAGTAGACCTGGTCGGCGTGCGAGGCCTTCCAGATCGTGTAGACGACGTGGTGCCCGCTGCGGCCGGGGGCGCTGACGTCCACCCTGATGTCCGAGGCGGGGGCGTACCTGCCGGTCGTCTCGATCAGCTCCAGGTCGCCCCAGCCCAGGCGCTGGGTGGTGGGGTCGAAGCCCTGGCGGGTGACGTAGATCTGCAGGTAGTCGGCGCCGTGCTGGGCCTGGTCGCGCAGGTGCACGGTGAAGTCGCGGCCGACGCTCGTCTTCTTCCACTGGCCGGGGACGTCCATCGCGCGGTAGCGGCCGTCGCTGGTGTGCCCGGCGCTGCACAGCTGGCCGTCGGGGACGAACGCCCGGTGGTTGCCGCCGACGTTGTCGCGGTAGAGGCCGTTCCAGTTCCACATGGCGTTGGTGTCGGTCTGCCATGCCTGCCAGCACATCGGGTCCTCCCGCTGCATGGCCGGGTTCTGGAAGTCGCTGCCCCAGCGCAGCCAGCAGCCGTAGTTGCGGGAGGCGGGGTCGATGACCGAGCCGTGGGCGGAGGCGGTCCCGGCCCACGGGAGCATGCCGAGCAGTACGGCGGCCAGCACGGCGAGGAGGCGGGCCGTCCAGCGGCCACCTAAGACGCGCTCATGACAATTCATTGCGGACACTTCGCTTTCACGCTGTGAGGGGATGCGGGGGTGCGGCCTGGGAGCGCTCCCAGACCGTCATTCGTGCGTTCCCCCGCGGCAACCGGACCGAAACACATTCGACAGTAATTCGACAGAAATCCACGCCGGTCCGGATCGTCGGGCACGGTTGCCCGGGCCGCCGGGCCACCGGGACGCCGTGACCGCCGAGCCTTCCGGGCCGCCGGCCCGCCTGAACACCTGACCGCCTGACCGGGGGCCGGACGGCCGCCCGCTCCCCGGAAACCCGGCACCCGGCCCGTATGCCCCCTCCCGGCCTACCCGCCCCCGTACAGCCGGTCGAGGCCGACGAGCACCACCTCGCCGTCCGCCTCCGCCGCGCGCAGGGCGGGAGTGAAGCCCGCGCCGGAGTAGCAGGCGGGACGGGTGCGCGCGGTGTCCTCGCCGTGGGCGGCGAGGTGGGCGATCAGCCTGCGCAGCCGCTCCAGGTGGGTCACGTCCAGCACCTCGTCCCAGCGGGCCAGCCCGACCGACAGCAGCGCGCCGGGGCGCTCCCCGGCCGGCCCCCGCACCACCACCTCGGCGGCGGGGGCGGCGTCCGGCGGCGGATGGGCCGGGGAGCCGTGGAGAGCCGTGGCGGGCGCCTCCCCGAAGACGCCGGGGCCGGCGTACTCCAGGGCCCAGTCCCGGCACACCTGGGCGAAGTGCGGCGCCGCCACCTCCGTCTCGAAGACGGGGCGCGCCCGGTGCCACAGGGCGTCGGCGTCCTCCCGCTCCGCCGACGAACGCCGCGGCCGGACGACCGCGTACTCGAAGGCGAGCAGCGGCTCGGCGATCCGCAGCCGGGTGACGTTCGGGCGCAGCGCGTCGGGTTCGGCGCCCAGCAGTCCGCTCTCGTGCAGCAGTTCCAGGCAGCGGGAGACGTCGGGCAGCGGGACATCGAGGAACTCGGCGATCTCACCGGACGTGGAGTGCCCCGAGGCGACGGCGGCGAGCGCGGAGTGGGACAGGGCGCGGTCGAGGTGACCGGTCTCCTCCAGCAGCAGCAGACGCGCCTCGCGGTACAGGGGGGTGCCCGGGTCGAGGACCGTCCGGCGGACCCAGGCGCCGAAGTCGTCCGGCCCGCCGGGGGTGTCGCCGCGGGCGTGGTCGTAGCGGTAGGCGGGTGTGCCGCCCACGACGGCGTGCACCAGGAACGCCAGGCGGGGGTCGTCCAGGCCCCACAGGCGCGCGGCCTGCCGGAAGTCCGGCGGGCGCACCTCCATCTCCAGGTCCGCCAGCCCGTGCAGCGGCGAGGGGCCGCTGAACAGCCGGCGCATCACCGGCAGGTCGCTGCCGCACAGCAGCAGCCGGGGCCGGGCCCCGCCGTCCTCTCCGGCCGCCGCGCTCCGGCGGTGCAGGGCCGCGCAGATCACGGACGGCAGCGACGGGCTCTGCCGCACCAGGCGGGGGAACTCGTCGACCACGACCGGCAGCGGCCGCCCCTCCCCCAGCCCCAGCAGGGCGTCCACGGCCGCCTCCCAGTCGCGCGGGCGGCTCCGCGCGGGTGCGCCGGTGTACTCGGCGGTCTCGGCGATCCGCTCGCCCAGCATGCGCAGGGACTCCGACGGCACCGCCTCCTGCGCACCGAACCAGAAGCCGCCGGCGGCCTCGGTGAGCGCCCGGAGCAGATGCGTCTTGCCCTGCCGCAGCCGTCCCGAGACGACGCCGAGGCCGGGTCCGGGGCGGGGGTCGGAGGCGAAGGCGGTGAGCGCCTCCCACTCGGCGTCGCGGCCGAGGACCGTATCCGGCTTGGCGTACCGGAGGGCGTCGGTGCGGGACACGGGCCGCTCCCATCGGTCGGTAGCGCTCCTCGTCCCATTACACCTCCGGCCGCCCGCCGCCGCGACGCGCGTACGCCCGCCCGCCGGGCGACGATGGGAACGACGGGCCGGACGGGTGCCGGGCGGCCGGGGGCCGGGGAGCCGAATAGCCGAGGAGGGCGGACCATGGCACGAGACGGGAGCGCCGCGCGGCACGGCGGCCCCCGGGGCGGGCTTCGGAACGGACCGCGGGGCGGGCACCGCTCCGTCCCGCACACCGCCGACCTGCGGGTGGAGGCGTGGGCCCCGACCCGCGAGGAGTGCCTGGCGCACGCGGTGCGCGGCGTCTGCGAGTCGTTCGTGGACCTGTCGGGGGCCGTCGGCCGGCGCCGCAGGGACGTCGAGGTGCGGGCGGAGACGGACGAGGACCTGCTGGTGGCGCTGCTGGACGAGGTGGTCTACCGGCTCGACGCCGACGGCGAGGTGCCGGTGGACGCGGAGCCGGCCGCCGTACCCGGCGGGGTACGTGCCGTGCTCCACATGGCCGATGTCGGCACGCTCGCGGAGACTGGCGCGGCGCCGAAGGCCGTCACGCTGCACGGGCTGAGCTTCGGCCGCGGAAGGCGCGGGTGGGAGTGCTCGGTGACGCTCGACGTCTGAACGGGCCCGCCGGGCGGGGCGGGTGGGCGGTCCGAGCGGGTGACCGCGGGGGGGCGAGCGGGTGACCGTGCGGGCCGCCCGCAATACCATGGACCCCAGGACAGGGACGAAACGGCCTTTTCCGGCCACCGGTTCCGTACGGCGTCCCGCGGTGCCCCGCGGCGCCACGACCTCTTTCTCCGAGGGGGAAGATCCATGTCCGCCACGCACGCTGCCGAATTCGAGCACGTCATCCACACCGCGAACATCTGGCTGAAGGCGGTGTCCGAAGCCCTGGGGACCGAGGACCGGCACCTGGCCAACCGCGTCCTGCGCACCTGGCTGCACACCCTCCGCGACCGGCTCACCGTCGACTCCGCCGCCCACTTCGCCGCCCAGCTCCCCGAACTGCTGCGCGGCGTCTACTACGACGGCTGGGTCCCCAGCTCCGCACCGGTCAAGTACGACCGCGAGACCTATGTGAACCGCTTCGCCCAGGAGGCCCTGGTGAGCACCGAGGCCGTCCCCCGGATCGCCCCGGCGGTCACCGAGACCGTACGCGCGCACCTGTCGCCCGGCCAGCTGGAGCGCGCGCTCGACCAGTTGCCGCACGACGTCCGTACCGTCCTCGAGCCGGCGCCGGTCCCGGCCCCCGCCGGCTGAGCGCGCGCCTGTGCGCATCGGCGCGCACCGACGTGCACCGGTGCGGGCAGCCGTGCACCGGTGCGGACAGCCCGGCCACCGGAACGCACCCGGAGGGGACCGTGGACATCACCCTGGTCGAGGAGAGCCCGTTCCGCTTCCGCATCGAGCGGCGGGGCGCGATGCGCGTGCCCGGCACCGTGTTCGCCACCCGTGCCCTGCTGCCCGAGGCGGCGGGCGACCAGGCGCTGGAGCAGGTGGCGAACGTGGCCACCCTGCCCGGCGTCGTCCGCGCCTCCTTCGCCATGCCCGACGTCCACTGGGGGTACGGCTTCCCGATCGGCGGGGTGGCCGCCACCGACGTCGAGGCGGGCGGCGTGGTCTCGCCCGGCGGCGTGGGCTTCGACATCTCCTGCGGGGTGCGCCTGCTGGCCGCCGGCATCGACCGCGACGCACTGGAGCCCCGCCTGCGCGAGCTGATGGACGTCCTGGGCGACACCGTCCCGCGCGGCACCGGCCCCGGCGGCCTGTGGAAGCTCTCCGGGCGGCCGCAGATGGAGGAGGTACTGGCCGGCGGCGCCGGGTACGCCGTCGAACAGGGCCATGGCGTACCGCGCGACCTGACCTTCTGCGAGGACTACGGCGCCCTGGAGGAGGCCGACCCCTCCCAGGTGGGGGCGCGGGCCGTGGAACGCGGCCTCCGGCAGGTCGGCAGCCTGGGCTCGGGCAACCACTTCCTGGAGGTGCAGGCCGTGGACCGGGTCCACGACGAGAAGGCCGCCGCCGCCTTCGGGCTGCGCCCCGGCGGGGTGTGCGTGATGATCCACTGCGGCTCCCGGGGCCTGGGCCACCAGGTGTGCACCGACCACGTCCGCGTCATGGACCGCTCACTGCGCCGCTTCGGCATCTCCCTGCCGGACAGGCAGCTCGCCTGCGCGCCGGTCGTCTCCCCGGAGGGGCGGGCGTACCTGGGGGCCATGGCCGCCGCCGCCAACTACGGCCGCGCCAACCGCCAGTTGCTCACCGAGGCCGTACGCCGCGCCTTCGCCTCGGCGGCGGGGACGGAGGTGGACCTGGTCTACGACGTCTCCCACAACATGGCGAAGTCCGAGACCCACCAGGTGGACGGCGTACCGCGCCGCCTGTGCGTCCACCGCAAGGGCGCCACCCGCGCGCTGCCGCCCGGCCATCCGGACCTGCCCGGGGAGCTCTCCGGCGCCGGGCAGCCGGTGCTGATCCCCGGCACCATGGGCACCGCCTCCTACGTCCTGGTCGGCGAACCCGGCAACGACGCCTTCCTCTCCACCTGCCACGGCGCCGGACGGGTCTGGAGCCGCCACCAGGCGCTGCGCCGTGTCCGCGGCGAGGAGCTGCGCGGCCGCCTGGAGTCCGAGGGCGTCGCCGTCCGCCCGTCCTCCTGGCGCGGCCTGGCCGAGGAGACCCCGGAGGCCTACAAGGACGTCGACGCGGTCGCCGCCGCCACCGAGGGCGCGGGCCTGGCCCACCTGGTCGCCCGCCTGGTCCCGCTGGGCGTCGTCAAGGGCTGAGGAGGGCGGCGGGATGGCGTCAGACCATCCCGCCCGATGCGACCCCACTAACTGGTTCCGCGCCCTGGACTACCACTGCTCGATGCTGGCGACAGCCCTTGTCATGACGTCCACCACCGTGTTGACGCCGCCGACGTCCAAGGTGACGTCCTCGACGTCGAGGAATACCTGGTAGGCCCCCTTACTGCCCGGATGGCGTTTGACCCCGGGGAACTTGCCAAAGGTCTTGTCGAGTCTCATGTTGATCGAGTCTCGTGCCGACTTACCCGACTTGAGAGAGGGAACCGGGAGTTTTTCCGTAACCGAGCACTCGATCTCCAGGGAAGCCTTCCTGGGACCGCTCATCCTCTTCAGACGGACAACGAGTTCGACCTGGCCCGAGAGACTCATCATCCGGCACTCGCCTTCGGTGGCCGTATACCTGTTGAGACCCACGTAAAGGGAACCGATGCGGCGGCAGAGGTCCTCCTCCGGGATTTGATCCGTTCCGCTGGCGATCTGGACGACCGACTCCGCCACCCGCAAGGACCCCACGAACTCGACCACCGTCTGCGGCCGGTCAGCCGGATGCTTGGACGTCGCCTTCCTGTACAGGTCGATCAGGTTCTCGGCCGCCCGGTCGTCGACCCAGCTCGACAACTCGTGCGTCAGGATCTCGATGTTCTTTGTGAAGTTTTCGCCACTCGGGTCCCTGCCGGTGATCAGGAAAAACATGAGTTGAGCAAGGCTGAATACATCGACGGTCTCACTTCGCGCCGCCTTGGCGTTCGGCTCGAACAACTGCTCAGGGGCGGCATAGTTGATCACGCCGCCCACTCCGATGTTCGTCGTCACAGTTCGATTGGTCTCGTGATACGCCAGATCGAAGTCCGTCAGGTACGGGACCTGCCGGCCGTCTTCGGCGAAACACATGATGATGTTCTCGGGTTTTATGTCCCTGTGTTTCACCTGCTGAGAATGTGCGTGCTGGACGGTCTCACAGATGTCGATCATGAGACGCAGCACGCCCTCCGCGTCCGAGCGGTCTATGAAGGCCTTCCGCAAGTTGTCACCGGGGATGGAATCCATGAGGAAACCAAAGGGAGCCGACATCATCTGGTGCACGCGCACTATTCGGGGATGCTCCAGCTTCCTCATGTTGCTGTACCCGTTGGCGAAGCGTCGAACTTTGACCTCGTCATCGAGTTCGTTGCCATGAAATATCTTCATGGCGTAGCTTCTGCCCTCTTCGTCCTCCAGTTCCCAGACATGACCGTAACCACCGTGCCCCAAGTGCCTGACAACACGCCCGAAGCGGGTGTTCTCGCCGATGCTGATGTCCGCCAGGTTCTTTCGGAACTCCCGTATCCGAATGGCCAGGGAATTCCAGTCGGGGTTCCTCCGGACGTCAGGCAGGGCCTTCTCTGTCTCCTGGAACCACCTCACAATGGATTCCAGTTCAATGGAGCACTTCTTCCCTCCCTGCCGCAGCCTGACATTGCGTTCGGAGAGTTCCTTGAGCTGGGTGTAGTGGTACTGGTCGACCAGACTGTGGGCCTTGGCCAGGTTCTGAGCAAGTTCGCTCTTGTCGATCGGCGGCCCCTCTCTCTTGGGAAACCCCCTGCCAAGCACCACGGTACCGGCGATGTCGCCCTTGAAGACCGGCGTCTGAACCTCTGGGGGAATCTCTCCCGCTACCGACTCGTACACACCCAGCAAGGTGATCTCACCGTTCCAGTTGACCGCATCGCCGAGTAGCGCATTGATCAGCGCATTGGTGAAGACCCCACGCTTGGCGAACTCCTTCGCATACTGCTCCGGCCTGCAGGCCGCCAGAATGCAGCGGCTCTCGTTGACCGCCGGGACTTCTTGTTCGATATCCCCGACCTGCAGAGGCCTGCTGTTCGTCCAGCCGAACGCTGAGCCAGAATGACAGCAGTCCAACACGGCCACCACGTGATTGAATTTCGAACTGGCCGACTCCATCAACTGCGCCATATGACTGAGCGATATCCCCGGGTCGAAAGGTTGCGCATCATGAGTGACCAGATGTCCCGCACTCCCGATCACCTGACCATGGCCCGCGAAGTAGATGAGGAATATATCCCCCTCTTCTTCACCGTAAGCCACTTCTGATATCGCACGGAGTATTCCGTTACGCGTCCCCCGGGAGTTCAGCAGCAATTTTGTGTCAAAGTCGTACTGCTCTAGCGAGAGACAGGTCGCCATTTCGTTGGCATCGTTCACGCACCCGTAGAGGGGAGCATCTCCGTAGTTGTCAATCCCTACGACTACCGCTTTGTTCACGTTACCCCGTTCCGGACCCGAAGGGGCCCAACCCCGCAAGGAGGCCATGCTAGGAGAGAAGGGGCGGAGCTGAACAGTGTTCAACGGGGCGGAATCGGAAGCATCGCGGCTGTTTTCGGCCAATCAAAAAGAATAAGCCGGACGACGGCGCAACAGCGCGTGCAACAGGCTGCCACAGAAGACACGCGACCCTGTGTGGTCCCTGCATGCCGCCGGGATCATGCGGAGCCTGCCCGTTCCAGCACCACCCGGGAAGTCACGGTGCTCCACGAGCACCCGAAACGCCCGACGAAGCCGACCGCGTGCAGGCCGGACCGACCGCGCATGGGGGACGCTCTCTGGCCGCAGACTGAGACCAGAACTGAGACCAGCCCGACCAAGGCGGCCCGCGCCCAGCGCCGCCGCCGCATCCGCTGAACGACGAAGGACCAGCTAGGAACGTTCCTAGCTGGTCCTTCGGAGTGAGCCGCCTAAGGGAATCGAACCCTTGACCTACGCATTACGAGTGCGTCGCTCTGGCCGACTGAGCTAAGGCGGCGATGCGTGCGGCGAACCGCAGCGCGCTCAAGTGTACACAGTGCCCGGGGGTGCCCCGCACCGGATTCGGTGCGGGGCGGGGGTCAGGGGACCAGGGGACCAGGGGGTCAGGAGCACTTCTTGCCGTCGGCGGGTACCTTCCCCCGCAGCAGGTAGTCGTTGACCGCCGAGTCGACGCAGTCGCTGCCGCGCACGTACGCCGTGTGGCCGTCGCCCTCGTAGGTCAGCAGGGTCGCCGAGGAGAGCTGCTCGGCCAGGCCCTGGGACCACTTGTACGGGGTCGCCGGGTCGCGGGTGGTGCCCACGACCAGGATGGGGGCGGCGCCCTTCGCCTCGATGCGGCGGGGCTCACCGGTGGACGGGTGCTGCCAGTACGTGCAGTTCAGGGCCGCCCAGGCGAAGTTGCGGCCGAAGACCCCGGACGCCTTGCGGAAGCCGGGGACGGCCTTCTCCGCCTCGGCCGGGTCCTTGAATGGGGCGGGCAGGTCGAGGCAGTTGACGGCGGCGTTGGCGTACATGATGTTGCCGTAGCCGCCGTCGGCGCCGCGCTCGTAGTAGTCGTCGGCCAGCGACAGCAGTTCCGCGCCGTCGCCCTTCTGCGCGGCGGTGAGCGCCGAGCGCAGCTTCGGCCAGTAGTACTCGGTGTACATGGCGTTCAGCACGCCGATCGTGGCCAGCGACTCGGTCAGCTTCCGCGACTCGCCCGTGGCGATCGGCTTGGCGTCCGTCTTCTCGAAGAAGGCGCTCAGGCGCTCGCCCGCCTCCTTGACGCTCCCGCTGCCCAGGGGACAGTCGTCGAGCTTGACGCAGTCCTCGGCGAAGGCGGTGAAGGCGGTGTCGAACCCCGCGGTCTGGTCGAGGTTGAGCTGCTCGGAGGTGAGCGAGGGGTCCATGGCGCCGTCCAGGACGAGCCGGCCGACGCGGGAGGGGAAGAGCCCGGCGTAGGTGGCGCCGAGGTAGGTGCCGTAGGAGGCGCCGACGTAGGTCAGCTTGTCGTCGCCGAGCACCTGGCGCAGGACGTCCATGTCGCGGGCGGCCTCGACGGTCGAGACGTGGCCGAGCAGGTCGCCCTCCCGCTTCTGGCAGCCCTTGGCGAACTTCTCGAAGGCCGCTGCCAGCTTGTCGATCTCGCCCTTGTCGTCAGGGGTGGCGTCGGTGCGGACGTACTCGTCCATCTCCTTGTCGGTCAGGCACTCGATGGGCTCGCTGCGGGCCACGCCGCGCGGGTCCATGCCGACGATGTCGTACCGGGCGCGCACCGGGGCCGGGTAGCCGACGCCCGCCGCGAGCTGGACGTAGTCGACGGCGGAGCCGCCCGGGCCGCCCGGGTTGACGTGCAGGGCGCCCAGCCGCTTGCCGGGGCCGGAGGCCTTCTTGCGGGTGACGGCGAGTTTCAGGTCCTCGGACTCGTCAGGCGCGGCGTAGTCCAGCGGCACCTTCAGCTCGGCGCACTGGAAGCCGGAGACACCGCAGTCCTTCCAGCTCAGCTTCTGCCCGTAGTACCGCTTGAGGTTCGCCGGGACCGCCTCGGGCAGCGGTTCGAGCGGCTTGGCCGGGCTCACCCCGCGGTCGTCCGAGGGGCGTGACGACGAACGGGAGGGCTCGGCGCCGCGCTCGGGCTCCGGATCGTCCGAGCCTGAGCAGCCCGACAGCAACAGCGCGGCCGTCGCGAACGCGACGCCACCGGTACGGAGCAGACGCCTGGTGTCCATGACCTTGGAGCGTATACGGGCCGGAGCCGCCAGGAGGTGAGCCGCCGCCGGAGTCCGCGGCGGCGGAGGAGGAGGTCAGCCCGCGCGGAGCGCCACCGCCATCGCCTCAACGGCCAGCAGGGGGGCCACATTGCGCTCGATGGCGCGGCGGCACTCCAGCACCGCCTCCATGCGGCGCAGCGTCTGCTCCGGACGGGTGGAGGCGGCGATCCGCTCCACCGCGTCGCGGACGTCCTCGCACGCGATCGCCACCTGTGAGCCGAGCTGGCGGACCAGCACGTCGCGGTAGAAGGCGGTCAGGTCGAGCAGGGCTAGGTCGAGGGAGTCGCGCTGGGCGCGGGTGGCGCGGCTCTTCTGCCGCTTCTCCAGGTCCTTCATCACTCCCGCCGTGCCACGCGGGAGCCGCCCGCCCTCGGAGGCGCCGAGCGCGGCGCGCATCTCCTCGGTCTCCCTGGCATCCACCTCCTCGACGGCCTCCCTGGCGTCCTCGCCGGCCGCGTCGACCAGTTGCTGGGCGGCCCGGAGCGCGTCGCCGATGTCGTCCATCCGGGTGGGCAGGGCGAGGACGGCGGCGCGGCGCGTACGGGCCCGCGCGTCGGTGGCCAGGCGCCGGGCCCGGTCGATGTGGCCCTGGGTGGCGCGGGCCGCGGCCACGGCCGCCTCCGGCTCGATGCCGTCGCGCCGGATCAGCATGTCGGCGACGGCGTCCACCGGCGGTGTGCGCAGCACCAGATGGCGGCAGCGGGAGCGGATCGTGGGCAGGACGTCGTCGGCGGAGGGCGCGCACAGCAGCCACACCGTGCGGGGGGCGGGTTCCTCGACGGCCTTGAGCAGGGCGTTGGCGGCCTGCTCGGTGAGCCGGTCGGCGGTCTCGTGGACGACCACCTGCCAGCGGCCACCGGACGGGGAGAGCTGGGCGCGGCGCACCAGGTCGCGGGTGTCGTCGACACCGGTGCTGAGCCCGGACGCGCGGACCACCTCGACGTCGGCGTGCGTGCCGATCAGCGCCGTGTGGCAGCCGTCGCAGAAGCCGCAGCCGGGTGCGCCGCCCAGGGCGCGGTCGGGGCTGACGCACTGCAGGGCGGCGGCGAAGGCGCGGGCGGCGGTCGCCAGACCGGAGCCGGGCGGGCCGGTGAACAGCCAGGCGTGGGTCATCGCCGAGCCGGAGAGCCCCGGGGACCCGGGCGGCTCCGGGGACGCCGCCCGGCTCCCCTCGTCGCCGGATGCGGCGGACGCGGCGGCCGTGACGTGCGCGTCGGCGTCGCGCGCCGCCGCGGCGAGCTGCTCCACGACCCTGTCCTGCCCGATCAGGTCGTCCCATACGGCCATGGCCCCGTCGCCCTCCCTCCGCGCGCCGCCCGGTCCGTCCGGTGCCGGTCCGCCGTCCGGCGCCACCGCGTGCCGCTCGGCGCCGAACCGCGTTTCCGCCATTGTTCCGCACGGCTGTGACAGCCGCGGACGGCCGGCCCGCGGCGGGGTGCGGCCCGCCGGGCGTCAGCCCCGGCGGCCGCGCCGCCGGCCGTCCTCCTCGTCCTCGGCGAACTCCTGGTGAGGACCGAGGAGTTCGTCCGCGAGGGTGGGCAGGTCGTCCATCGGCGTCTCCTCCGCCCACTCGGGACGGCGGCGGGGGCGGCCCGCCTCGTCGACCTGCGGCAGTTCCCGGGTGCGCTCCTCGCCGGCGGCGGGCGGTGCGGCCGGGGGCTCGGCGCCGGTCCCGTCCTTGCGCAGCGACCACGACGGCGCCCGGTCCCCGGGCTCCGTCCGCGGCAGCGGGGCGGTCTCGTCCCCGGGGGCCGCGGTCGCCCCCGCGGGGGGAGCCGGGGGAGCCGACGGCGCCTGCTGCGGCAGGACGACCGTCTCCTCCGCGTCCGGCGAGACCCGCGGCAGGACGGTGGTCTCGTCGGCGTCACTTCCGGTGTTCCCGGCGCTCCCGGCACCCGCGGCACCGGCACCGGCACCCGGAGTCTCGTCCTTGCGCAGCGAGTGCCTCTGCCGCGCCTCCCGGGACTCGCGCTCCTCCCGCTCCCGGCGGGCCGCCTCCTCCGCCTCGGCGGCCCTGCGGGCCTGCTCGGCGCGGAGCAGGGCCTCCTCGGCCTTGCGCTGCTTCTCCAGCCGGCGCTCCTCGGCCTCGGCCCGCAGCCGGGCCTCCTCCTCGGCCAGACGGCGCCTGCGCTCCTCCTCCTCGCGGCGGGCGCGCTCCTCGGCCTCGCGTCGCCGGCGCTCCTCCTCCGCCAGGCGGCGGGCCTCCTCGGCGCGCTGCCGGGCCTCCTCGGCCCTGCGCAGCTCCTCGCGGCGCCGGGCCTCCTCCTCCTCGCGCTTCCTGCGCTCCTCCTCCTCGGCGCGCAGCCGCTCCAGACGCTCCTGTCGCTCGCGCTCCAGGCGCTCCTCCTCGGCCTTGCGCGCGGCCTCTTCCTCCGCGCGCCTGCGGGCCTCCTCCTCGGCCCTGCGGCGCGCCTCCTCACGGGCGGCGATCTCGGCCTCGGACAGCGGCAGCATCTGGTCGAGCCGGTGCCGCACGACCGTGGTGACGGCCTCGGGCTCCAGGCCCGCGTCCACCACCAGGTAGCGGGTGGGGTCGGCGGCGGCCAGGGTGAGGAAGCCGGAGCGGACCCGCCGGTGGAACTCGGCGGACTCCGACTCCAGCCGGTCGGGCGCCTCGGTGAACCGCTCGCGGGCGGTCTCCGGCGAGATGTCCAGCAGGACGGTCAGATGGGGTACGAGCCCGCCGGTGGCCCAGCGGGAGATCCGGGCGACCTCCGTCGGCGACAGGTCGCGCCCGGCCCCCTGGTAGGCGACGGAGGAGTCGACGTAGCGGTCGGTGATGACGACCGCGCCGCGCTCCAGGGCGGGGCGTACGACCGAGTCGACGTGCTCGGCCCGGTCGGCGGCGTAGAGCAGGGCCTCGGCGCGGTGCGACAGGCCGGCCGAGGAGACGTCCAGCAGGATCGAGCGCAGCCGCTTGCCGATCGGGGTCGCGCCCGGCTCGCGGGTGACGACGACCTCGTGGCCCTTGGAGCGGATCCACTCGGCCAGCGCCTCCACCTGCGTGGACTTGCCCGCGCCGTCGCCGCCCTCCAGGGCGATGAAGAAGCCGGTGGGCGAGGGGGCCTGGAGCGGCTCGGAGCCGCCGCCGAACGCCTCGCGCAGATCGCGCCGCAGCGGCACGCCCTGCCGGTCGTCGAGGCGGACCAGGACGAGGGCCGCCACCGGCAGCAGCAGCGCGCCGACCAGCATCAGCGTGAAGGCCGCGCCGCCGTGGGCGAAGACGAAGTCGCCGCTCTCGACCCGGTGCGGGCCGATGAGGGCCGCCAGCACGGGCGCGGCGACGGCCGCGAACGCGACGGCGACGTGCACGGACGCGTGCAGGTGGTCGGTCATCCGGGCGCGGCGGGACTCCTCGGTCTCCTCGTCCAGGAGGGTGTGCCCGGTGTTCGCGGCGACTCCGGCGGACAGGCCCGCGAGCAGGAGCAGCAGCAGTACGGCGGTGGTGTCGGGGGTCAGCCCGGCCGCGAGCAGGGCCAGTCCGGCCAGCGCGACGGACAGGGCGAGCAGCCGCCTGCGGGACAGCGCGGGCAGTACGCGCGGGGCCCGGCGGACGCCCGCGGCGGTGCCGCCGGTCAGCGCCAGGACGAACAGCCCGAACAGGACCGGGCCGCCGCCCAGGTCCATGGCGTGCAGCACCGCGAGCGCGGCGGCCGCGGCGACGGCGGCGGCCACGCAGGCGCCGGTCAGGACGAGCAGCGGGGCGGCACCGGTGCGGCCCCTGTCCACGGCCTTGCGGACGGTCTTGCCGTCCGCGCCCTTCTCCGGCCTGCCGGTGCGGGGGCGGCGCAGGCCCTCCAGCGGGGAGCGGGGGCGCGGGGTGCCGCCGCCGGGCAGGTGCAGGAAGTACAGCAGGGCGATCGACGCGGCGAACAGGCCGGCCGCGGCGTAGGACGCCAGTGCCGCCTGGTGGGTGGTGAACCACTCGATGCCCGCGCCCAGCAGGTTGCCGACCAGGGTGATCGCGACCAGCCCCGCGGCGGCCGCCGGGATGGCGAGGAAGCCCGTGCGCAGCCACAGGCGGCGCAGCGCGTCGTGGTGGTCCGGCAGGGGGCGCACCGCCGCGCCCTCGGGGGGCGGTGCGGGCAGCAGCGTGGGGGCGGCGCTGTCCTTGGCCACGCCCCGGACCCGTTCGGCGACCCCGGTGAGGAAGACGGTGACCAGCAGGAAGGCGAACGCCTGGTCGGGGGTCCAGTCGATCCACAGCGGCGCGACGATCATCAGCGCCAGCCGTACGCCGTCCGCCCCGATCATCGTCCAGCGGCGGTCGAGCACGCCGCCGGAGTCCGCGGTCAGGGAGGAGAGCGGACCCAGCAGCACGGCGCCGAAGAGCAGGGCGGCCAGCAGCCGGACGGCGAACACGGCGGCGACGGCGAGCGCCACGCCGCGGTAGCCGCCGCCCAGGACGGGGGCGCCGCCCATGGCCGGTACGGCGACGGCCGCCTGGAGGGCCAGCAGCACCAGGACCAGCAGGGCGAGGGCGTCGCCGACCCCGCTGGCGAGCTGTGCGCCCCACAGCCGGCGCAGGGGGGCATGCCTCAGCAGGGCCCGCACGGCGCGCTCGCGGGAGTCCGCGGCCAGGGCTTCGGAGGTGGTGGACACGACCGGTGGCTGCTCTGCACGCGTCATCCCGCAAGCCTATCGGTCGGGGGTACGGGGGCTGCGATGCGGCCGGACGAGCGGCCGGGGAAGCTGTTACGGACGGACACGTGCGGAAGGTTCCCGCACGTGCCGCCCGTATGCCTACCCCCGCGCGCCTACTCCGCGTCGGTCGGCGCGGTCTTCCCGGTGGCCGTCCTGGCGGCCGTCTTCTTGGTGGCGGCCTTCTTCGCGGTGGCCTTCTTGGCGGTGGTCTTCTTGGCGGCGGTCTTCTTCGCAGCCGTCTTCTTGGCGGCCGTCTTCTTGGCCGCCTTCTTCGCCGGCCCCTTGGCGCGCTTCTCCGCCAGCAGCTCGTACGCGCGCTCCGGCGTGATCGTCTCCACGTCGTCGTCGCGGCGCAGCGTCGCGTTGGTCTCGCCGTCGGTGACGTACGGGCCGAAGCGGCCGTCCTTGACCACCACCGGGCGCTCACTGGCCGGGTCGGTGCCCAGCTCCTTCAGCGGCGGCTTGGCCGCGGCCCGGCCGCGCTGCTTGGGCTGGGCGTAGACCGCCAGCGCCTCGTCCAGGGTGATGGTGAAGATCTGCTCCTCGCTCTGGAGCGAGCGGGAGTCGGTACCCTTCTTCAGGTACGGGCCGTAGCGGCCGTTCTGCGCGGTGATCTCCTGGCCGCTCTCGGGGTCGGTGCCGACCACCCGCGGCAGGGAGAGCAGCCTCAGGGCGTCGTCGAGGGTGACGGTGTCCAGGGACATCGACTTCAGCAGCGAGGCCGTGCGCGGCTTCACCGCGTTCTTGCCGGTCTTCGGCGTGCCCTCGGGCAGCACCTCGGTGACGTACGGCCCGTAGCGGCCGTCCCTGGCCACGATGGGGCGGCCCGTCTCCGGGTCGGTGCCCAGCTCGAACTCGCCGCTGGGCTTGGCCAGCAGCTCCCGGGCGTACTCCACCGTCAGCTCGTCCGGCGGCAGGTCGGCGGGTACGTCGGCGCGGCGGCCGGATTCGCCCTCGGCGGCCGGCGGCTCCTCGACGTAGGGGCCGTAGCGGCCCACCCGCAGCACGATGCCCTCGCCGACGGGGAAGGAGGACACCCCCCGGGCGTCGATCGCGCCGAGGTCGGAGACCAGGTCCTTCAGCCCGCCGAGGTGGTCGCCGTCGCCGTTCCCGGCCACCGCCGCGGCCGTGCCCTCCGCCCCCGGCTCGTCGGTGCCGAAGTAGAAGCGGCGCAGCCACGGCACGGCCTCGGCCTCGCCGGCGGCGATGCGGTCGAGGTCGTCCTCCATCTTCGCGGTGAAGTCGTAGTCGACCAGGCGGCCGAAGTGCTTCTCCAGCAGGCCGACGACGGCGAAGGAGAGGAAGGAGGGGACGAGCGCGGTGCCCTTCTTGAAGACGTAGCCGCGGTCGAGGATGGTGCTGATGATCGACGCGTACGTCGAGGGGCGCCCGATCTCGCGCTCCTCCAGCTCCTTGACCAGCGTGGCCTCGGTGTAGCGGGCCGGGGGCTTGGTGGCGTGGCCGTCCACCGACATCCCGGTGGCGGCCAGCCGGTCGCCCTCGTCGACGCGCGGCAGGCGGCGCTCGCGGTCGTCGAGGTCGGCGCCGGGGTCGTCGGCGCCCTCGACGTAGGCCTTGAGGAAGCCGTGGAAGGTGATGATCTTGCCGGAGGCGCTGAACTCGGCGTCCCGGCCGTCCGTGCCCCGTCCGCCGACCTTGACCGTGACGGACTGGCCGGTGGCGTCCTTCATCTGGGAGGCGACGGTCCGCTTCCAGATCAGCTCGTACAGCCTGAACTGGTCGCCGGTCAGACCCGTCTCGGCGGGGGTTCGGAAGCGGTCGCCGGAGGGGCGGATCGCCTCGTGGGCCTCCTGCGCGTTCTTGACCTTGCTCGCGTAGGTGCGGGGCCGGTCGGGCAGGTAGTCGGCGCCGTAGAGCTGGGTGACCTGGGCGCGGGCGGCGGCGACGGCGGTGTCGGACAGGGTGGTGGAGTCCGTCCGCATGTAGGTGATGAAGCCGTTCTCGTACAGCTTCTGCGCCACCTGCATGGTCACCTTCGCGCCGAAGCCGAGCTTGCGGCTGGCCTCCTGCTGGAGGGTGGTGGTGCGGAAGGGCGCGTACGGCGAGCGGCGGTACGGCTTGGACTCCACCGAGCGGACGGTGAAGTCGGCGCCCTCCAGGGCGGCGGCCAGCGCGCGGGCGGCGGTCTCGTCCAGGTGCAGGACGCCCGACCTGTCGCCGGAGCCGCCCTTGAGCAGCCCGTCGGGACCGAAGTCGCGGCCCTGGGCGACGCGGCGGCCGTCCACGGCGCTCAGCCGGGCGGTGAAGGAGGCGGGGTCGGCGGCGTCGCCGGCCCCGTGGACACCGCCGGTGGCGAAGGTGCCGGTCAGATCCCAGTACTCGGCGGAGCGGAACGCGATGCGCTCGCGCTCGCGCTCGACGACCAGGCGGGTGGCGACGGACTGCACGCGGCCCGCCGACAGGCGCGGCATGACCTTCTTCCACAGCACCGGGGAGACCTCGTAGCCGTAGAGCCGGTCGAGGATGCGGCGGGTCTCCTGGGCGTCGACCAGGCGCTGGTTCAGCTCGCGGGTGTTGGAGACGGCGGCCCGGATGGCGTCCTTGGTGATCTCGTTGAAGACCATCCGGCGCACCGGGACCTTGGGCCTGAGCACCTCCTGGAGGTGCCAGGCGATGGCCTCGCCCTCGCGGTCCTCGTCGGTGGCCAGGAACAGCTCGTCGGACTCCGCCAGGAGCTGCTTGAGCTTTTTGACCTGGTCCTTCTTGTCGCTGTTGACGACGTACAGCGGCTCGAAGTCGTGGTCGACGTCGACGCCGAGCCGGGCCCAGGGCTCGCCCTTGTACTTGGCGGGAACCTCGGCGGCCCCGTTCGGCAGATCGCGGATGTGCCCGACGCTGGCCTCGACCACGTAGCCAGGACCGAGGTAGCCCTTGATCGTCTTGGCCTTGGCCGGCGACTCGACGATCACGAGTCGGCGCCCGCCGTCTGCGGTCTTGCTGGTCGGGGACAACTTCTTCTCGCTCTTCTCCGGTCGGTGGTCCCGCTTCGTCGGGTCGGTCTGTTCTCGGCGTGTTTCACGCTTTCGTGCGGCTGCGCTCTCGCTGCGGAGTGTGACGGTACCTCCCGCCCCCGTGTCAAACGGGAAAAGTCCGCAACGCCACTCGAACGGTAACCCGATGAGATAACCATCTCCCCGTGTTCGCCGGATCCGCCGCCCGGGCCCCGGCCCGGACCCCGGCAACGTGCACGCCGGGGCGCGGCGGCGGGCCGGCACCAGGAGCTCCGGGCCGTCCGGCGGAGCCTTCACCGCTCGGTTACTCGAACGGTAACCCGACGGCCACCATTCCTGCGCCCCGCACCGGCTGGCAAGATGTGCCCGTCTGTCTGTCCCAGCCACACACCGGGGGAACCTCCCATGTCCGACCCCAGCCAGCACAACCCGTACGGCCAGCCCCAGCAGCCGCAGAACAACCCCTACGCCCAGCAGCCGGGCCAGTCCGGCCAGCCGGGCCAGCCGGGCCAGCCCGCGTACGGGTACCCCCAGCAGCCCGGCCAGCCCGGATACGGGTACCCGCAGCAGCCCGGCCAGCCGGAGTACGGCTACCCGCAGCAGACCCCGCCGCCGGCGGCGGGCGGCTACACCGGCGACCCGAACGCCCCGTACGGCTACGACCCCTACGGCCGCCCGTACTCCGACAAGTCCAAGGTCGTGGCGGGCGTCCTCTCGCTCTTCCTTGGCGGCTTCGGCATCGGACGCTTCTACACCGGCCACACCGGCCTGGCCCTGGGCCAGCTGTTCACCTGCGGCGGCTGCGGCATCTGGTCGCTGATCGACGGGATCATGCTCCTCACCCAGGACAGCCCCACGGACGCGCAGGGCCGCGTGCTGCGGAGCTGAGCGAGATGACCACGGTGACCGGGAGGACGGGAGCGGGCACGGAAGCGGGAGCCGAAACGGAAGCCGCAGCGGGAGCGGAAGGGGCCGGAGGGGTGGAAGGGAGCCGGGGCGGCGGAGCGTTCGCCCGGGCCGTGCGCACCCTCCGCACCCACCCCGCCGCGCCGCCGCTGGGCGCGCTCGCCGCCGGGCTGGCCGGAGCGGCCTACCTGTGGGGGACCAATCCGCACCAGGCCGGGCAGTGGCTGCCGCGCTGCCCGTTCAACCTGCTGACCGGGCTGCTGTGCCCGGCGTGCGGCGGCACCCGTATGACGTACGACCTCATGCACGGGGACGTCGTCGCCGCCTTCCACGACAACGCGCTGCTGCTGACCCTCGGCGTCCCGGCCGCCGCGTACTTCGGCGGGCGCTGGCTGGTGGAGGGGCTGCGCGGACGCCGCTACCGGCCGAAGCTGGGAAGGATCGGCACGGCGGTGGTGCTGGGGACGGCCGTGGTGTGGGCGGTGGCGCGGAACCTGGTCGGCTGAGCCCGGCCGCCCGCACCGGGCGCCGGGGTACTCAGGTGCCCAGGTGCCCAGGTGCCGGGAGTCTCCGCAGGCCCGTGACGTGCCGTCGGATCACTGTTCGATCACGACTGCGGGGATGCCGCAACCCTCGCCGGGTTCCGGAGGTCTGGGATTCCGCCACAGCACGTCTGGTACATGACATCAACGGCCGTGGCGTGTCCCCATCTGAAGCACGAAGGAGCCACCCATGGCGTTCTCCGGCACCGCGCCCAACGGCCAGCCGTATTCCGACAAGTCCAAGATCACCGCTGGTCTGCTGCAGATCTTCCTGGGTGGCCTGGGCATCGGCCGTTTCTACACCGGCCACACCGGCATGGCGATCGCCCAGCTCCTGACCTGCGGCGGTCTGGGCTTCTGGTCGCTGATCGACGGAATCCTCTTCCTCACCAGCAAGGACCGCACCGACAAGCAGGGCCGCGTCCTGCGCGGCTGACGGCAGGCCGGTGACCGGGCGCCGTGAGGGGCCCACGCACCCGCGGCCCGTGCCTCCCCCGCCGGGAGGTACGGGCCGCTGCCGCTCCCCCGGGCCCGGGGCCCGGAGTCCTGGGCGGAACGGTTCGGATCAGAGGCGCGTGAACGCCCAGAGCCCTGCGGCCAGGAAGGCCGCGCCGAACACCGAGCCGAGCACGGCCGCGGTGACCTGCTCGGCCCCCTCGGCCACCGGCTCGCGCAGCCTTACGCGCACCGAGGTCCACAGCAGCAGTCCGGCGCCGAACAGGGTGAAGGCCGCTCCGGCGAAGGCGGCGGGTCCGCTTTCCATGCGGAGCACGGTGGCACCCGCGGGGATCGCGGGGGCGAACGCCGGGTGAACGCCGCCCGGACAGCCGGACGAGCACTGGCCAAACGGTCCGCCCGCCCTGCCCCGTCCCTCCGGTTCCGCCCCCGTTCCGCCCCGTCTACGCGTTCCCCGCGGGCAGCAGGAAGCCCTGCTCGACCAGGAGCCGGATGGACTCCGGGGTGCGGTCGCGCAGCCCCACCGGGTCCTCGCCGAGGAGCTGGGCGATGGCGTCGATGATGCGGCCGGCCGGAAGCGATCCGTCGCACACGCCGGCGAAGCCCGCGCCGACCGTGTCCACCCTCGTCGCACGGCGCATGCCGCGGTTCTGACGGAGCACCACGTACTCCGGATCGTCCGCGCCGGGCCTGCCGATCTGCTCCTGGGCGACCTCGTCGGCCAGCACGAAGCGGGTGGCGAGCAGAGCCGCGTCGTCCGCGGCGCGCAGGAAGTCCCGGCGTTCGAAGTGGGCGCGCACCTCCTCCCCGAGCGGCTGCTCCACCGGGTGCGGCCACTCCTCGACGGTGACCGACGGGTGCCGCGCGCCCGACTTGCGCAGGGTGATCCAGCCGAAGCCGACACCGGTGGTGCCGCCGGCCTCGAACTCCTCCAGCCAGGCGTCGTAGTGCGCGGCGTACGCGGCCGGGTCGCCCAGGTGCTCGCCGGCGTCGCGCAGCCACAGCTCGGCGTACTGGGCGGCGTCCTGCACCTCGCGCTGCACGATCCAGGCGTCGCAGCCCTCCGGCACCCAGGAGGCCAGCCGCTCGCTCCAGTCCCGGCCCTCGATGTGCCGCCAGTTGGCGAGGAGTTGGCAGTAGCCGCCGTCGGCGAGGTGGGCGGCGGAGCGCTCGACGAGGGTGCGGCACAGGTCGTCGCCGCCCATGCCGCCGTCACGGTAGGTCAGGCGGGTGCCGTCCGCGGCTCGGGGGGAGATGACGAAGGGCGGGTTGGAGACGATCAGGTCGTAGGGTGCCTCGCCCTCGACCGGTTCGAAGAGGGAGCCCTCGCGCAGATCGGCCTCGGGCGCGCCGGAGAGGGCGAGGGTGAGGCGGGTCAGGCGCAGGGCGCGGGGGTTGAGGTCGGTGGCGGTGACGGATTCGGCGTGCCGGGCGGCGTGCAGGGCCTGGACGCCCGAGCCGGTGCCCAGGTCCAGGGCGCGGGCCACGGGGGTGCGCACGGTGATGCCCGCCAGGGTCGTCGAGGCGCCGCCGACGCCCAGGACGAGCTGCGAGCGGTCGGCCGTGCCCGTACCGGCGCCCTCGGCCGTACGGATGCCGCCGGCGCCGCCGACCGCACAGCCGAGGTCGGAGACGATCCACCAGTTGAGCCCCTCCGGCCCGGCGTACGGGCGGACGTCCACGGTGGCGGAGACGGCGTCGCCGCCTCCGCCCGCGTCCGCGTCGGCCGCGGTGTGGCGGCGCAGCCAGCCGTCGGTGAGCGCGTCGTCGGCCGGGAGCGCCGAGCGGGCCCGCTCGTAGGGCACCGGTCGCTGGAGCAGGAACAGCCGCACCAGCGTCTCCAGGCGTCCGCCGCCGCGCGTGGCGCGCAGCGCGGGGACGGTCTCGTTGCGGGCGAGGGCCGCGTAGGCGGGGGCGCCGAGCAGTTCCAGCAGTCCGTCAGGGGTGAAGCCGGCGGCGAGGAAGGCGTCGCGCAGCCGGGGGAGGGCGGGTCCGGGGGTGGGGAGGCGGTCACTCACCTCCCCATTGTCACGCGGCGCGCCCCGGCGTACGCAGACCCCCGCGCGCCTCTCCGTTCCCGGACTGCTCCCGGACTGCTCCCGGGCCGCCCGGCTCCGCTGCTTCCTCCGGCCTCCGGCCTCCCCGGCTCCTCGCTAGGCCGCCGAGGCGGACGGCGCCGGCGACGGCCTGCGGCAGCCGTCCTGACCCGCTATCGCGGCCTGGAGGTCGCCCTGCCGGAACTCGCCCAGCGCCTTCTCCACCTCGCCGAACTGCTTGGGGAGCTTCTCCATCTCCCCGGCGATGTCCTGCAGCCCGTCGGCGAACTCCGACCGGTCCTTCTCGTCCAGGGCCTCGGCCCGCTCGCGGAGGTCCGCGTACGTGGCCGACAGCGCGTCGAGCCGGCCGATCGCGTTCTTCTGGATCCGGGAGCCGTCCTCCAGCGGCGGGACGCCCGCCTTGCGCACGGCGTTGGACAGGGCCTTGTAGGCGGTGGAGAGGTCGCCGAAGGCCTCCACGTCGGTCTTCTTGACCTCCTCGGGGGACTTGTCCCCCTCGGTGATCCGCGCGAGGGCCTGGTTGGCGCCGTCGATGGTCTTGTTCTGCTTCTGCAGCGAGCCGCAGTACTCCTGGGCCCAGCGCTCGGCCTTCTCGTTGCCCTCGTCGCCGCACCCGCTCAGGGCGAGCACGAGCACCGCGGTGCCGGACAGCGCGGCAGCAAGCTTCTTGTTCACTCCGGATCGATCCCTTCGTGGGTGTTCGGCCCGGAACATACACGCAGGAGGTTCACCGGCCGTGGGCCGGCGGGGTGAATAGATCGTATTTAAGTACTTGGATCCGCATTTGCGTTGAGCACATCTCACATGGTCCGCCCCGGCGCACGGCGGTGGGCGGTGCGTCGGTGCACCGCCCACCGCCGTGCGCCGGGGCTGCCCTGCAAAGTCCCGCCCGCCCTCTACGGCGCCGCCACCGGAGTCCCCGGATCCGAGGGGCCCGACGGGTCCGACGGGCCCGGCGTGCGCGAGGAGCCGGAGGAGCCCGGAGCCCCGGAGGTGCGTCCGGCCACACCGCCGGTGTCCTTCTCGTCGCCCTCCCCGCCGACCGCGATGCCGCGCCGCTTGGAGGCGTAGACCGCGCCGACGATGACCGCGATGGCGAGGACCGCGATGGCGGCCCGCGCGCCGGCATTGGCGTCGTCGCCGTGGCCCAGCTGCACCACGGCGGGCGCGATCAGCAGCGCCACCAGGTTCATCACCTTCAGCAGCGGGTTGATCGCGGGACCCGCGGTGTCCTTGAACGGGTCGCCGACCGTGTCGCCGATGACCGTCGCGGCGTGCGCGTCGCTGCCCTTGCCGCCGTGGTGGCCGTCCTCGACCAGCTTCTTGGCGTTGTCCCAGGCCCCGCCGGAGTTGGCGAGGAAGACCGCCATCAGCGTGCCCGCGCCGATGGCGCCGGCGAGGAAGGAGCCGAGCGCGCCGACGCCGAGCGTGAAGCCGACGGCTATGGGCGCCATGACGGCCAGCAGACCCGGGGTGGCCAGCTCGCGCAGCGCGTCCTTGGTGCAGATGTCCACCACCCGGCCGTACTCGGGCTTCTCGCTGTAGTCCATGATCCCGGGCCGCTCGCGGAACTGGCGCCGCACCTCGAAGACCACCGAGCCCGCCGACCGGGAGACGGCGTTGATCGCCAGCCCGGAGAAGAGGAAGACGACGGAGGCGCCGAGGATCAGGCCCACCAGGTTGTTCGGCTGCGAGATGTCCAGGCTCAGGCCCAGCTCCCCGGCCCTGGCGCCCACGTCCGACACGGCGCCGGCGATCGCGTCGCGGTAGGCGCCGAAGAGGGCGGCGGCGGCCAGCACCGCGGTGGCGATGGCGATGCCCTTGGTGATGGCCTTGGTGGTGTTGCCCACCGCGTCGAGGTCGGTGAGCACCTGGGCGCCCGCGCCCTCGACGTCGCCGGACATCTCGGCGATGCCCTGGGCGTTGTCGGAGACCGGGCCGAAGGTGTCCATGGCGACGATGACGCCGACGGTGGTGAGCAGGCCGGTGCCCGCCAGGGCGACGGCGAAGAGCGCCAGCATGATGGAGGCGCCGCCCAGCAGGAAGGCTCCGTAGACGCTGAGCGCGATCAGCAGCGCCGTGTAGACCGCGGACTCCAGGCCGATGGAGATGCCGGAGAGGACCACGGTGGCGGGGCCGGTCAGCGAGGTCTTGCCGATGTCGCGCACGGGCCTGCGGCCCGGCTCGGTGAAGTAGCCGGTGAGCTGCTGGATCAGCGCGGCGAGCACGATGCCGATGGCGACCGCGACCAGCGCGAAGACGCGCGGGTCGCCGTCGTGGCCGGCGATGGCGGTGTCGGTGACGCCCTCCAGCTCGCCGAAGCTGCCCGGCAGGTAGGTGAACGCCGCGACGGCCACCAGGACCAGGGAGATCAGCGCGGAGATGAAGAAGCCGCGGTTGATGGCGGTCATGCCGCTGCGGTCGGCGCGGCGCGGCGCGACCGCGAAGACGCCGATCATGGCGGTCAGGACGCCGATCGCCGGGACGAGCAGGGGGAAGGCCAGCCCCGAGTCGCCGAAGGCGACCGTGCCCAGGATGAGCGCGGCCACCAGGGTGACGGCGTAGGACTCGAAGAGGTCGGCGGCCATGCCCGCGCAGTCGCCGACGTTGTCGCCGACGTTGTCCGCGATGGTGGCTGCGTTGCGCGGGTCGTCCTCGGGGATGCCCTTCTCGACCTTGCCGACGAGGTCCGCGCCCACGTCGGCGGCCTTGGTGAAGATGCCGCCGCCCACTCGCATGAACATCGCGATCAGGGCGGCTCCCAGACCGAAGCCCTCCAGCACCTTGGGCGCGTCGGCGGCGTAGACGAGCACCACGACGGCGGCGCCGAGCAGACCGAGGCCGACGGTGAACATGCCGACGACCCCGCCCGTACGGAAGGCGATCTTCATCGCCCGGTGGGAGACCTCGGTCAGGTCCTTCGCGGGTTCCCCCTCACCGGGAGTCGCCTCCCGGGCGGCGGCCGCGACCCGTACGTTGCTGCGTACGGCCAGCCACATGCCGATATAGCCGGTGGCCGCCGAGAAAGCCGCACCGACCAGGAAGAACGCCGAGCGTCCGATTCGCTGGCCCATACCGTCGGCCGGGAGCAACATCAACAGGAAGAAGACCACGGCGGCGAATATGACGAGGGTGCGCAACTGCCGCGCGAGGTAGGCGTTCGCGCCTTCCTGTACGGCGGCCGCGATCTTCTTCATGCCGTCGGTGCCCTCGCCTGCGGCGAGCACTTGACGTACCAGCACCACGGCGACCGCCAGGGCTGCCGCGGCGACGAGCGCGATCACCAGCACCAGGCCGCGATTGCCGCTGGTGAGAACGGCTTCGGCCAGTTGTAGCCGGTTCTGGAAAGGGGTGTGGTGCCCCGCCATTCGTCCTCCTTGACGTTTGGCACATGGGCGCGCGCAAGCACGCTCAGGCGTCCTGCTGCAAAGATGTGGACGGATTGTAGGGAGCTGCTTCGGCTCACAACAGAGTGCGGTATTTCCTGCCGATCCGCACCCGCAAAGATCGAATAGCGGGCATTGAAAATAATTCCCCTGAACGGCCGAGATATTCCTCTCCGGCGGTGCGGAAGAAAGGATCTCGGAATATCCGGGGAGATCCCGGCCGGGCGCGGAGGCGGGCGGGTGGTGCGCAGGCCGGCCACGGCGGGGCGGGGCGGGGAGCGGGACAGAGATCGGGACGGGGGCAGAGCGGGACCGGGCGGGGACAGGACGAGAGCAGGGGGGCCGGACATGAGTGAGGCGCCCCGGGGAGGGGCGCCTGGGCCGGCTCGGAAGGAGCCGCGGGAGCGGGCCTGCCGCGCGGGCGGGCCCGCGCGGGGTGGATGGTCAGGCGAGCGGCTCGGGGTTGGTCGGCCAGCTCATCCGGATGAGGCCGCCGCGCTCGTCGGCGGTCACCTCGACGTCGTCCACCAGCCCACTGATCACCGCGAGCCCCATGTCGACCTCGTCGTCGGCCTCGGCTCCGTCCCCGCTTCCGGGAGGGCCGTGGACTCCGCCCTGCGGTCCCTGGGGGGCGTCGTCGCCCACCTCGATGCGGAACGCCTTCTCGTCCTCGGTCAGCGCCACCCGGACGGGTGTGTCGAGACCGTGGCCGACGTGGAGACCGACCGCTCTGCTGCACGCCTCGCCCACCGCGAGCCGTACCTCGTCCAGTACGGCGTCGTCGACACCGGCCCGGCGCGCGACGGCGGCCGCCACCAGACGCGCCGTCCTCACATGCTCGGGCAGGGCGCTGAAGCGCAGTTCGACGGTGGCCATGCCATCCCCCTCGGTAATGCCTGTGCCTGCGGTCACCCGGTGACCCGGTGCCTGACTGCCGCTCAGGGGCGCCGGACCGGTCCGGTGCCGGTCCGGCGCCCCTGAGCGCCTTGTACGGGCTCGTTCGGCTCGGCTCTCAGTCGGTGGCCGCCACGGCCTCGTCGACCGAGGTGTGGATGGGGAACACCTTGGTCAGGCCGGTGATACGGAAGATCTTGAGAATGCGCTCCTGGTTGCAGACCAGGCGCAGCGAGCCCTCGTGGGCGCGTACGCGCTTGAGTCCGCCGACGAGCACACCGAGGCCGGTGGAGTCGAGGAAGTCAACGCCCTCCATGTCCACGACCAGGTGGTAGCTGCCGTCGTTCACCAGCTCGACCAGCTGCTCGCGCAGCTTGGGCGCGGTGTATACATCGATCTCGCCACCCACCGAGACGATCGTGCGATCGCCGACGGTACGGGTCGACAGGGACAGGTCCACAGATCCTCCAGCACCTTGCTATCGAGCGGTCCGCCCCCTTGGCGCCTCCCCACCGGAAGGTGAGGACGGGCCATCCCCACCGGACGTGGGGAGGTCGTCTCCCCGCCGAAGGTAGAGGACGGATCGGCAGCCGCAGAAGCATTCAATCACTTACCCGGGGGCCTGCACGACGCCTTGCGACCATTGTCCGTCGCGCCGGTGACACACTCGATTCCGATGGCCACCAACCACCGCGCGACGTCTGCAGGCGCACGTCCCTCGCCTCCGTCTCCCCGAACGGTCCTCGAAAGCCTTGCCGCGGGGGCGGACCGGGCCGTGCGCATCACCCATGTGGAGCACCTGCCCCCGCGGAACGGTCGTCATGCGGACTGGCCTGGTCAGATTCGGCCGGAAGTGGTCGACGCGATCCGCGCGGCCGGCATCGACCGTCCGTGGGAGCACCAGGCCCGCGCCGCCGAGCACGCACTGCGGGGGGAATCGGTGGTGGTCGCCACCGGCACGGCTTCGGGCAAGTCGCTGGCCTACCTGGCCCCGGTGCTCAGCGTGCTGCTGGAGGGCGCCCGGGCCCCGAACGGGCGCGGCGCCACCACCCTCTACCTCGCCCCGACCAAGGCGCTGGCCGCCGACCAGCGGCGGGCCGTGGTCGAACTGGCCGCCCCGCTGGGCAGTGCCGTCCGCCCGGCGGTCTACGACGGCGACACCCCCGTGGAGGAGCGCGAGTGGGTGCGGCAGTACGCCAACCACGTGCTCACCAACCCCGACATGCTGCACCGCGGGATACTCCCCGCCCACCCCCGCTGGTCCTCCTTCCTGCGCGCCCTGCGCTACGTGGTCGTCGACGAGTGCCACACCTACCGCGGCGTGTTCGGCTCCCACGTCGCCCAGGTGCTGCGCCGGCTGCGGCGCGTGTGCGCCCGCTACGGCTCCGAGCCGGTCTTCCTGCTGGCCTCCGCCACCGCCGCCGAGCCGGGCGAGGCCGCCACCCGCCTCACCGGCCTGCCCGTCACCGAGATCACCCGGGACTCCTCCCCTCGCGGCGAGGTGGTCTTCGCCCTCTGGGAGCCCCCGCTGACGGAGATGCACGGCGAGCGCGGTGCCCCGGTAAGGCGGACCGCCACCGCCGAGGCCGCCGACCTCCTCACCGACCTCGCCGTCCAGGGCGTGCGGACCGTCGCCTTCGTACGCTCCCGGCGCGGCGCCGAGCTGATCTCGGTGATCGCCCGGGAGCGGCTGTCCGAGGTGGACCGCTCCCTGGCCGGGCGGGTCGCCGCCTACCGGGGCGGCTACCTGCCGGAGGAGCGCCGCGCCCTGGAGCGGTCCCTGCACTCCGGCGAGCTCCTCGGGCTGGCCGCCACCACCGCCCTCGAACTCGGCATCGACGTGTCCGGCCTCGACGCCGTGATCCTGGCCGGCTACCCCGGCACCCGCGCCTCCCTGTGGCAGCAGGCCGGGCGCGCCGGGCGGGCGGGCCAGGGCGCCCTGGCCGTCCTCGTCGCCCGGGACGACCCGCTGGACACCTACCTCGTCCACCATCCCGACGCGATCTTCCGCCGCCCCGTGGAGTCCACCGTCCTGGATCCGGACAACCCGTACGTCCTCACCCCCCATCTGTGCGCCGCGGCGGCGGAGATTCCCCTCACCGAGGCGGACTTCGAGCTGTTCGGGCCGGCCGTGCCCGGGTTGATGCCGCTCCTGGAGCGGCGCGGACTGCTGCGCCGCCGGGGGACGGGCTGGTACTGGACCCGCCGCGAGCGGGCCACCGACCTCACCGACATCCGCGGCCAGGGCGGCCGGCCCGTCCAGGTGGTGGAGGAGGGCACCGGGCGGCTGCTGGGCACCGTCGACGCCGCCGCGGCCCACACCACCGTCCACGACGGCGCGGTCCACCTCCACCAGGGCCGCACCTACGTGGTTCGCCGCCTGGACCTGGAGGACTCGGTCGCCCTGGTGGAGGAGACGAGCCCGCCCTGGACGACGATGGCCAGGGACACCACCTCGGTCTCCGTGCTGGAGACCGACACCGAGATCCCCTGGGGCGAGGCACGGCTGTGCTTCGGTTCGGTCGAGGTCACCAACCAGGTCGTCTCCTATCTGCGCCGCAGGCTCGTCACCGGCGAGGTGCTCGGCGAGTCCAAGCTGGACCTGCCGCCGCGCACCCTGCGCACCCGCGCCGTGTGGTGGACGGTCACCGAGGACCAGCTCGACGCCGCCCGGATCGGCCCCGAGGTGCTGCCCGGCGCCCTGCACGCCGCCGAGCACGCCTCCATCGGCATGCTGCCGCTCTTCGCCACCTGCGACCGCTGGGACATCGGCGGCGTCTCGGTGCCGCTGCACCCCGACACCCTGCTGCCGACGGTCTTCGTCTACGACGGGCACCCCGGCGGCGCCGGCTTCGCCGAACGCGCCTTCCACACCGCCCGCGACTGGCTGACCGCGACCCGCCGGGCCATCGCCGCGTGCGAGTGCGACAGCGGCTGCCCGTCGTGCATCCAGTCGCCCAAGTGCGGCAACGGCAACGACCCCCTGCACAAGCGAGGTGCGGTACGGCTCCTCACGGAGCTGCTGCGGCAGGCCCCGCCCGAGCCCTCACCCCGGCGGAGTACGGACCCGCCCGCACCCGCACCGTGAGGTCCGCGATCTCCTCCCGCACCTGGCAGCGCACCACCCTCGCCCGCTGCGCGGCGGCCACCCGCCGCGCGGCGGCGCAGGCTTCCTCAGCGCCCCGAAGGGCGTGATCGGCCGCCGCGAGCGCCGCCGCGTCCGCGGCCGCGCCCGCGCGGTGGCGGGTGACGACGGCCTGCCCCAGCGCCAGTACGCCCACCGCCACCGTGCACAGCACCAGTCCGCACAGCGCGGCCCACACCGTGGCCGAGCCCCGTTCCCCGGAACGGGCCCCGCCGCAAGGAGGCAGGCGATCACCCCGGTTCCGCATACGCCACCGCCTCGGCCTCCAGTTCCACGCCCAGCGGGCCGGGGCCGGCCGCCCTCGCCGAGACCCGTACCCGCACCAGTTCGCCCTCCCGGGACGTCTCCAGTCCCGCTCCCCGCGGCGCGACATCCCTCACGGCCCGGCTGATCCTTTCGGGCGGCTCGCCCCTCGCCGCCGCCCGCGCCCCCGCGCCCGCCGCGTCCACACAGCGGACCTGCGCGACCACCGCCGCCCCGCCCCACAGCAGCAGCCCGAACAGCGCGATCAGGGTGGGCACCACCACAGCGGTCTCCGCGGTGACATAGCCCCGCTCCCGCCCTTCAGAAGCCCGCATCGAGCGCCCGCTCGATCAGTTGCCGCATCGCCGTGGAGACCGGGCCGCTGGTGACGATCTTGTAGAGCACCGCCGCGAAACCCGCGGCGGCGATCGTGCCCACCGCGTACTCCGCGGTGCTCATCCCGGCCTGTGCGTCCCGGTCCCGGGCTCGGCGCGTCATCCGGCCGGTCCACACCGCCATCCGCCCCTGCCCGTCCCGACCCCGCACCGCTCGTCCCCTCACCGCTCGTCCTCCCGTCGATCGTCCCCGCATGGTTCGCCCCTCCATCTCGCCGTCCGTCCTGTCTCCCGCACCCGCTCCGGGTGCGGCCCGTACCACGCGGTTCACAGCAGCGACCGCGCCAGACCGATGACCACCGGGACCACACCCGCCAGCAGGAAGGCGGGCAGGAAGCACAGCCCCAGCGGCCCGGTGACCAGAACCGCGGCCCGCCGCGCCCGCTCCGTGGCCGCCCGGGCCCTCTGCGCCCGGCACTCGGCGGCCAGGCGGCCCACAGGCTCCACCGCGGGCACACCGGTCGTCCCCGCCCGTTCCAGGCACCGGGCCAGCCCCGCCGCCCCCGGCAGTTCGCCCAGCCGAGCCCAGACGGCCACCGGGTCGCCGCCGAGCCGCAGTTCGGCCGAGGCACGCACCAGCCCCTCACCGAGGGGACCGCCCACCGAGCCACCCACCGCACCGGCCGCCTCCCCGGGTGCCGACCCGGCCGCCAGGCAGGCCGCCAGCAGTTCCGCGGTGATCGGCAGCTGTCCGGTCACCGACACCCCGGCCTCCAGAGGTTCCGAATCATTCGATTTTCCCGCATATACTCGTTTCGCGGCATTTCCCCGCACCTTTCCGTCGCGCGACAGACGCCGCACGCCGTACGCCGCGACCACCCCGAGCAGACAGCCGGCCAGGCCTCCGGCCAGGGCGATCCCCAAGGCCGCGGCCCCGGCCATCGCGGCCGCCTCCCGGACCGGCGATCGCCGCACCCCGGCCGCGCGCAGCACCTTTCGCACCCCGCCCCCGACTCCGGCACCGGCGCCGGCGCCGGCACCCAGCAGTTCCGCCGACCGGCGTCGGCGACGCCGCACCCGGCCGGCCGCCGACACCCCGCCGGCCAGGCACAGCGCGGCGGCCGACAGGGACAGCACGGGCAGCGGTGGCGGCGGAAGCGACACGGCAGACTCCGCACACGTTGTCCACACGCTGTGGACAACTTCGCCGTTCATCTCTTCCCGCCCTCCTCCGCGCTCCGGACGATCCGGGAGACCCATGCCAGTCCGGCCCACTCCAGCAGCCCGGCACAGGCCAGACAGGCCCAGCCGACCGGGCCGTGGAGCAGCACGTGCAACGGTCTCGCCCCCATCGCACCGCCCAGCAGCAGCCCGAAGAGCGGCAGAAGGGCCAGGACCAGCGCCGTGGACCGCGGCCCCGCCAACTGGGCACGCAGCTCCTCCCGCTGGTCGCGCTCCGCCCGCAGCGAACCGGCCACACGGTCCAGCCCGTCCGCGAGGCCCGCTCCCCCGTCCACCGCCACCTGCCAGCAGGCGGCCATCCCGCCGAGCCCCTCCGCCCCCTCCTGCCGGGCCGCCTGACGCAGCGCCCCCGGTACATCCCCTCCGAACCGGGCCGCTGCCAGCACCACCGCTCCCGTGTCGCCGAACCCGGGCATTCCGGTCGCCAGCAGGGCCCGCTCCGGCGTACGGCCCGCTCGCAGCTCACCCGCGACCGCCGAGCACAGGGCGATGACGGCTGCCTCCCTCGCCTCTCCCGCACGGCGCCGCTCCCGTGCGCGCAGCCGGCGGCCGAGCAGCGGTACCGCCGCCACACCGGCGAGCAGCGGCAGCACGGACTCCCCCAGCAGCGCCAGCAGGGCACCGCCCACCGGGCACCACCCCGCGGGGCCCACCCGGGCCCCGAATCCGCGCACCGTCCGGGCGACGGCCTCCACCGCGCCGCCTGCCGGGCCACCCCATCGGGGCACCGGTTCGGCGCCGTCGGCACACAGCAGCCGGGCTCTCCGGCCCTCCCCGGGGCGGCCCAGCAGCCGGCTCATCGCTCCCGCGCACACCATCGCCGCGCACACCGAACCCGCGTACACCACCTCGGGCTGCGCCCCTGCCTGTGCTCCGGCCGCCGTCACAGCGCACCACCGCCCCGCGCGCACAGCCGCTCCAGCCGCGGCCAGCCCCGCTCCCGCACGAAGCCGTCCGGCCCCCGGACGGCGGCGGGCACCGTCACCACCAGGCCGTACCGGTCCTGCTCCAGCACATGGATCTCGGCGATCCGCCTACGGCCCCTGCGGTCCCGCGCCAGGTGGACCACAACCGACAGCGCCGCCGCGAGCTGGCTGTGCAGCGCCGTCCGGTCGAGTCCCGCCGTGGTGCCCAGTGCCTCCAGCCTGGCCGGTACGTCGGCCGCCGCGTTGGCGTGGACCGTCCCGCAGCCGCCCTCGTGGCCCGTGTTCAGCGCGGCCAGCAGATCCGTCACCTCCGCGCCGCGGACCTCACCGACCACGAGCCGGTCCGGCCGCATCCGCAGCGCCTGCCGCACCAGGTCCCGCAGGGTGACCCGGCCCGCACCCTCCTGGTTGGCCGGGCGCGTCTCCAGCCGCACCACATGCGGATGGTCGGGGCGCAGCTCGGCGGAGTCCTCGGCCAGGACGATCCGCTCCCTCGGCCCCACCAGCCCCAGCAGGCTGGACAGCAAGGTCGTCTTCCCCGATCCCGTGCCACCGCTGACCAGGAACGACAGCCTGGCGTCCAGGATCGCCCGCAGCAGCGCGTCCCCGCCCGGAGGCACCGTGCCGGCCGCCACCAGCTCCGGCAGGGCGAAGGCCCGCGGCCGTACCACCCGCAGGGACAGGCATGTGCAGCCGACCGCCACCGGGGGCAGCACCGCGTGCAGCCGGGTGCCGTCCGGGAGCCGGGCGTCCACCCAGGGGCGGGCGTCGTCCAGCCGGCGCCCCGCCGAGGTGGCCAGCCGCTGGGCGAGTCTGCGCACCGCCGCCGCGTCGGGGAAGCGGACGGCGGTCCGCTCCACTCCGCCGCCACGGTCCACCCAGACCTCGTCCGGAGCTGTCACCAGGACGTCCGTGACCTCCGGCTCGGCCAGCAGCGGCTCCAGCGGGCCGGCGCCGACCATCTCGGACCGCAGTGCCTCCACCACGCCCAGCACCGCGCTGTCCCCGAGCAGCCGCCCCTGAGCCCGCAGCGCCGCCGCGACCCGGGCGGGAGTGGGTTCCGCACCGGCTTCCGCCAGCCGCAGGCGCACCGCGTCCACCAGCGTCCGCGGGGCGGGCGCCCCGCCGTACGCATCCGTCCGCGCACGTGTGTCCGCTTCCCCGCGCGCGTCCCTCCGCGCGTCCGTACGCGCGCTCACGCGGCCACACTCCCCCGGCCGCCGGCGGGCCGTGCCCCGCCGCCCTCCGGCAGTGCGCGGGCCCAGAACTCCGTGCAGAACCGGGCCAGTGGACCGCGTGCGTCCGCGCCGGGCGGCCGGCCCGCGTCCACCGCGGCCGGCAGCCCTCCCTCGGAGGGCATTTCGCCGGCGAGCCGCAACCCCAGCAGGCGGGCGATCTCCTCGCCGTCCAGCCCCGGCCCGAACGGGCCGCGCACCACCGCCCGCAGGTCCCGCAGTACCAGGTCCACCCGGGAGGCGATCCGCTGCGCCGCCGCGACGGCCCGCAGCTCGGCGGGTACGACCAGCAGGCCGAGGTCGAGTTGCGCCAGCACCTCGGCGACCGTCTCGTCCAGCCGCCGCGGCAGGTCCACCACGACCACTCCACCGCGCCGCCTGGCCGCCCCCAGGACCGCGCGCACCGCCTCCGGCGGGACGGCCGCGCTCTCCCCCCTGTCCCAGCTGAGCAGCCGCAGACCGTGCAGCCTGGGCAGGGACTCCTCCAGAGCCGCACCGCCGACCCGGCCGCGCGAGTCGGCGAACGCCGGCCAGCGCAGGCCCTCCGCCCGCTCCCCTCCGAGCAGGACGTCGAGCCCGCCGCCGAGCGGATCGCCGTCGACGAGCATCGTGCGGTGTCCGGCACGCGCGGCCGTCAGGGCCAGCGTGCAGGCCAGGGTGGAGGCCCCGGCCCCGCCGCGGCCTCCCATCACCCCGACGGTCAGCGCCTGCTGCCCGACACCCTCGGCCGCGTCGGCGATCCGGCCGGTGAGCCACGACTCGCCGTCGGGCAGCAGCACCACGTGCTCCGCTCCGACCCCCACACCGCGCCGCCAGATGCCGGGGTCGTCCAGATCCCGGCCGACGAGCAGCACCCCCGGCCGGCGCACGGGCGCACGCGCCGACCGGGACAGCGCATCGGCCCGGTCGTCGCCGACCAGCACCAGCGGGGCGCTCTCCCACCGCCCCGGGACCGGCGGCGCCCCGTGCGCCACCTCCGCCTCGGCCCCGGCCGCCGCGCACAGGCGCAGCAGATCGTCCAGCAACTTCTCGTCCTCGGTGACGATCAGGATGCTTCCGGTCACGTCCTGTTCCCCTTCCGGATTCTCGCTCTCCAGTTCGCGGTGGGTCCGCGAACTCCGCGCTCAATCACCGTGCCGGGGAACGGAAAAACTCGATGATCTTGGTCTAAATACGTGGACAACTCGGCAGTTGTGAATAACTCGCTCACCCAAACGAGCGACTCCGCATGAGCGGACCGGCGAATACGGAGAGTGACGGATCGCGAGTGGGGAGGGGCCGCGCCACAGGAGACCGGAGGAGGGGAAGGAAGAGGGCCCGGCGACGCAAAAAGCGTCCGGACATGCGACGACCCCCGCCGGGGGGGAGAGCGGGGGTCGTCTCCACGGCCGACTCGGGGGGGGGAGGAGCCGGACCGGGGTAGCACGGTCGCGAACGATCCGTGACTTCCATGGTGTACCCGAGAGCCTTCTCAGGCAAACCCACGCGCCCCACCTTACGCCGAATGGTGGGCGCATATGCTCAGCCCGTGGAAAACCACTCGCTGCCGCGCACCGCTGCCTTCTTCGACCTGGACAAGACGGTCATCGCGAAGTCGAGCACGCTCACCTTCGGCAAGTCCTTCTACCAGGGCGGGCTGATCAATCGGCGCGCCGCACTGCGCACCGCGTACACGCAGTTCGTGTTCCTCGCCGGAGGCGCCGACCACGACCAGATGGAACGGATGCGCGCCTACCTGTCCGCGATGTGCCGCGGCTGGAACGTCCAGCAGGTCAGGGAGATCATCGCCGAGACCATCCACGAGCTCATCGACCCGATCATCTACGACGAGGCCGCCTCCCTCATCGAGGAGCACCACCTCGCCGGGCGCGACGTCGTGATCGTGAGCACCTCCGGCGCGGAGGTGGTGGAACCGATCGGCGAACTGATAGGCGCGGACCGCGTCGTGGCGACGCGCATGGTCGTCGAGGACGGCTGCTTCACCGGCGAGATCGAGTACTACGCGTACGGCCCGACCAAGGCGGAGGCCGTGCGCGAACTGGCGGAGTCCGAGGGGTACGACCTCTCGCGCTGCTACGCCTACAGCGACTCGGCCACCGACATCCCCATGCTGGAGGCGGTCGGCCACCCGCACGCCGTCAACCCCGACCGGGCACTGCGCCGGGAGGCCGTGGCCCGCGACTGGCCGATCCTCACCTTCCAGCGCCCGGTCCGCCTCAAGCAGCGGGTGCCGTCGCTCGCCATGCCGCAGCGCCCCGCGCTGGCCGCCGCGGTGGCGGTGGGCGCGGCGGCGGCGACCGCCGGCCTGGTCTGGTACGCGAGCCGGCGGCGCGCCCGTCTCCACGCGGTGTGAGCACCGCCGTCCCCCGGAAGGAGCCTGCGGTCCCCTATGGGGCCCCATGGGGCCTTCAAGGTGTTTGAAGGGGAAAGTAAAGCTCCGCGGGGAGAGGTTCCGCTTCGTCCTCGGGTGGGGTACAAAGGAGTCAACGGCCCGCGAGACCTGGTCGATCCCATCCGAAAGGAGGGTCGGCGCAGACGAAGGCCCCACGGACCGAGCATGGAAGCCGGGAACCCACGCGCAGCAGACCCGCGATAGGGCCGGCCGCACCAGGGTCGGGCGAAGTCCCCCCTGATGACGGCGACACCGTGCACGCTTGGTACCCCGGCGGACGTGCCAGCGGCGACACCGACCTCGCGCCGGTGCCGCCGCATCAATGTGCCGTCACCGCGCACGGGCCGCTCGGGCGTTCCCCCGGGCGTCTCCCTCGGACTCCCGGCCCCCCGCGCGGTCCTGGCGTCAGGCCGCCCCGCGCTGGAGGGCCTCGCAGACCGCCGTGCTCTCCCGCGCGCCCAGCCCGACCGACCGGCCGCAGTGGCCGATCCATTCCGCCACTCCCTCCGGAGTGCCGGAGACGTATCCCTTCAGGGCCTCCACATAGGCGTCTGCGCCCTGTTCGGCGTGACCGACCTCCGAGGGGCAGACGGACTTCGGGTCCAGACCGCCGCCGATCAGCACGATCCGCTCCGCCGCCCGGGCGACCAGGCCGTTGTACGTGCCGAAGGGGCGCAGGGCCATCAGCTCGCCGTGCACCACCGCCGCCACCACCAGCGCGGGCGCGGATGTGCCCGCGACGACGAGCTGCGCCAGGGCGTCCAGCCGGGCGGAGACCTCGGCGGCGTCCGGCAGCGCCAGTCCGGACACCAGCGGCTCCTCCACCGGTTCGCCCGCCAGCCGAGGCCGGCCCACCCGCTCGCCGTCCGCCTCGCCGCCCGCCGCCACCAGATGGAGCCTGGCCAGTACCCGCAGGGGCGACTGCCGCCACACGTCCAGCAGTTGGCCGGCCTCCGCGGTCGCCCGCAGGGCCGCGCCGACCGTACGCGACTCGGCGTCCGCGCCGAAGTCGCTGCGGCGGCGCACCTCCTCCAGCGGCCAGTCGGCGCCTCCGAGCGCCGCCGAGGCGCGGGCGCCCCGCAGCACCGCCTCGGCGGTGACCTCGCTGCTGCGCCGCCGCATCACCCGGTGCCCGTACACCCGGTCCACGGCCTTGCGCACCGATTCGACGGAGTCGGCGACGCCGGGCAGCGAACCCAGCGAGGCGAGGGGATCAGCAGTCGTAGCCATGCCTAGACCCTACGCACCCCCGACGGCGTGAACGCCCCACGATCGAGTGGTCTTCTTCACGCGATCCCCCTCCGTACCGCGGGCGCCCCACTACGCTTCCGACTATGAAAATCGCTTTCGTAGGAAAGGGCGGCAGCGGCAAGACGACGCTGTCCTCGCTGTTCGTCCGTCATCTCGCCGCCCAGCACCTCCCCGTCGTCGCCGTGGACGCCGACATCAACCAGCACCTGGGCGTCGCGCTGGGCCTGGACGAGGAGGAGGCGGCCGCCCTGCCCGCGATGGGCGCCCGTCTTCCGCTGATCAAGGAGTACCTGCGCGGCACCAACCCCCGGATCGCCTCGGCCGAGACGATGATCAAGACGACTCCGCCCGGCGAGGGGTCCCGGCTGCTGCGGATCACCGAGGACAACCCCGTGTACGACGCCTGTGCCCGCCGCGTCCGGCCCGGCGGCGTTCCCGACGGCGGCGACGTACGGCTGCTGGCCACCGGCCCCTTCACCGAGGCGGACCTGGGCGTGGCCTGCTACCACTCCAAGGTCGGCGCCGTCGAGCTGTGCCTGAACCACCTGGTCGACGGGCGCGGGGAGTTCGTGGTCGTCGACATGACGGCGGGCTCCGACTCCTTCGCCTCCGGGATGTTCACACGCTTCGACATGACGTTCCTGGTGGCCGAGCCGACTCGCAAGGGCGTGGCTGTCTACCGGCAGTACAAGGAGTACGCCCGGGACTACGACGTCCAGCTGCGCGTTGTGGGCAACAAGGTGCAGGGCCAGGACGACCTGGACTTCCTGCGCGCGGAGGCCGGGGACGACCTGCTGGTGACCGTCGGGCACTCCGACTGGGTGCGCGCGATGGAGAAGGGCCGGGTCCGGCCCTTCTCCGAGCTGGAGGACGCGAACCACAAGGCGCTGCGCATGATGCAGGAGACGGCGGACGCGTCGTACGGCCTGCGCGACTGGGAGCGCTACACCCGGCAGATGGTGCACTTCCACCTGAAGAACGCCGAGAGCTGGGGCAACGCGAAGACGGGCGCCGACCTGGCGGCCCAGGTCGATCCCGCCTTCGTGCTCCGCGAGGAGCCGGTCCGGGCCGCCGGGCCCGTCTGAGCCGGCTCACGTCCCGTCTCTCCGGTCCCCGCCGCGCCGCACGCCCGGTGCGTCGTACGGTCGGCGCGCACGACGCACCGGGCGCGCCGACCGCACCGCGTGTGCACGGGGATGCCGCGGCGGGGACGCCGGGGACGGGAGGCCGGGGCCGGGAGGCCGGGTTCTACGCGCCGCCGGGCGACCGGGAGGAGGCCGCCGTCGAGGGGGCCGAGGGTACGGTCAGGAACTTCTTCCAGCCGCCCTCGGGCGCCTGCCCCACCCCGAGGCCGCGCAGCCTCTCCAGGATCCGGGGGTCCTGGGCGTCGAGCCAGTCGACGAGCTGCCGGAAGGAGACGCAGTGCACGTCGGCCATGGGGCACACCTTCTTGATGACGTCCTCGACGGCCTTCATGTAGACACCGCCGTTCCAGCCCTCGAAGTGGTTGCCGATGATCAGCGGCGCGCGGTTGCCGTCGTACGCGCGGTCGAAGCCCTCCAGCAGGCCGTCGCGCATCTGGCGCCCCCAGGCCTCGCGCTGCGCCGGGTCGCCGTTGACCGTCCCCGACTGGTTGGCCAGGAAGTTGTAGTCCATCGCGAGCGTCTCGAAGGAGCGCCCGGGCATCGGCACCTGCTGGAGCGGCAGGTCCCACAGGCCGCCCTCCTTGTCGGGCCAGACCTGGGTGCCGTTGCCGGAGGAGTCATAGCGGAAGCCCATCTCCTTCGCGGCCGGGAGGAGGTTCGCGCGGCCCTCCAGGCAGGGAGTGCGGCCGCCGACCAGTTCCCGGTCGTAGTCGAAGGGGAGGGGCTCCAGGTCCTTCCAGCCGGTCGTGGTCCTCCAGTTCTTCACGAACCACTTGGCCTGTTCTATCTCGCTCTTCCACTGCTCGGGCGTCCAGCTGCCGACACCGTTCGGCCCGCAGAAGTGTCCGTTGAAGTGGGTGCCTATCTCGTTTCCCTCGAGCCAGGCGCCGCGGAGCTGCTCCAGCGTGGCCCGTATGTTCTCGTCCTTGAGGTAGCCGATGTCCGAGGCGCCGCGGCCGCGGCCGGGCGGCTCGTAGCGGTGGGCCTCCGCCTCGGGCAGTACGTACACGCCGCTGAGGAAGTACGTCATGTGGGCGTCGTACTCCCTTCCCACCTCGCGGAAGCGCGAGAAGAGCTTCTTGCTGTCCTCCCCCGCGCCGTCCCAGGAGAAGACGACGAACTGCGGAGGCTTGTCACCGGGCTTCAGACGCCCGAAGTCGGGCTGGTTCGGCTGGGGGCCTATGTAGGCGGTGGAGCCGTCGCCTATGAGCTCGACCCGGCCGGCGGGCTCCCCCTTCCGCGCGTCCTTGTTCGCACGACCCTCGTCCTTCGACGCGCTCGGGGACGAGCTCGAACAACCGACCGCCAGTACGACCAGTACGGCCGCTCCCGCGACGCCTCTGGTCAGCCTCCGCGTGACTCCCATGCTCTCCACCTCATCGCTTCCGTCGTCGCTTCTGTGCTCTTTCGGCCGACGCGTTCGGCCTGCGACCAACCTCACACGCACTGTGAGAGGCGCAAGCGAGGAGACCGGTTCCTATGACTTATTCACCCCCGGGTGTGAACAGTGGGCCCGATTGCCCAACCCCCTTCCTTGATCCCTTAAGCGGCGTCACGATTCGTTCACCGAGACTTTGAGTAGTCATTCCAATGCGAAAAGTGACAGAACTTCGCGACGGAGACGCTATGTCCGCCTGCGCCACCCCTCGTCCCTCCGGAAACCCCTCCGGAAGCCCCTCCGAGCGCCCCACCGACGCCGATCCCCCGGCCCCTCCCGCCAGGGAGAGCGCCCGCGCCGCCGGCACCACGGCCCGCGGACCGCCGCCCCCGGGATCGCCCGCACGCCGGTGACCGAGTCCCGCGAGGCCGACGGGCCGGAGGCACTCCGCCCGGCCAACACCGTGCGGCAACTCGACCACCCGCGGGCCCATCCGTGTGCGGCCCGGCGGCTGTCGGTGGGTTCGCGGGAGCTGTGCGGAACGTACTTCCACGTCGGTGAGGCACAGGCGTACGCAATGGACGAACCGGGCGACGGGAGCGGCGGCGGGGCGCCGGCCTCCGCCCCCGTGCACCCCGGCGCGGCGGCCGTCCGAGCGGCCCCGCGCACGACGGGGGAACGGCGGCCGGCGGCGGGGCGAAGATCGCGGAGACAAGCCGTTCGACCGCTCGTCGGCCGCTCACCGACGGGTGCCGACCCCTGAGCGCAAGAGGTCTACACCACTTGACGGACAACCCTTGTCAGGGGGCGACAAGGGCTGGTCTGCTATGACGCGGGACACACCAGACACCCTGGGAAAGGGAGATGTCGTGAGCAACGAAAGCCTGGCCAACCTGCTCAAGGAGGAACGGAGGTTCGCGCCGCCCGCCGAGCTGGCAGCGAACGCCAACGTCACCGCGGAGGCGTACGAACGGGCGAAAGCGGACCGGCTGGGCTTCTGGGCCGAGCAGGCCCGCCGACTGAGCTGGGAGACCGAGCCGACCGAGACCCTGGACTGGTCCAACCCGCCCTTCGCCAAGTGGTTCAAGGACGGCCGGCTCAACGTGGCCTACAACTGCGTCGACCGCCATGTCGAGGCGGGTCTGGGCGACCGGGTCGCCATCCACTTCGAGGGCGAGCCGGGCGACACGCGCGCGATCACCTACGCCGATCTGCGGCGCGAGGTCTCCAAGGCAGCCAACGCCCTGATCGAACTGGGCGTGCAGACCGGCGACCGGGTCGCGATCTACATGCCCATGATCCCCGAGACGGTCGTGGCGATGCTGGCCTGCGCCCGCATCGGCGCCCCCCACTCCCTGGTCTTCGGCGGCTTCTCCTCCGACGCCCTGGCCACCCGCATCCAGGACGCCGACGCCCGCGTCGTCATCACCGCCGACGGCGGCTACCGGCGCGGCAAGCCCAGCGCCCTGAAGCCCGCCGTCGACGAGGCCCTGACCCAGCCGGGCGCCGAGAAGGTGCGCAACGTCCTGGTCGTCCGCCGCACCGGCGAGGAGACGGCCTGGACCGAGGGCCGGGACGTGTGGTGGCACGAGCTGGTGGACCGCCAGTCCGACGAGCACACCCCGCAGGCCTTCGAGGCCGAGCACCCGCTGTTCATCCTCTACACCTCCGGCACCACGGGTAAGCCCAAGGGCATCCTCCACACCTCCGGCGGCTACCTCACCCAGGCGGCCTACACCCACCACGCCGTCTTCGACCTCAAGCCGGAGACGGACGTCTACTGGTGCACCGCCGACGTCGGCTGGGTCACCGGCCACTCGTACATCGTCTACGGTCCGCTGGCCAACGGGGCCACCCAGGTGATCTACGAGGGCACCCCCGACACCCCGCACAAGGGCCGCTGGTGGGAGATCGTCGAGAAGTACGAGGTCACGATCCTCTACACCGCTCCGACCGCCATCCGCACCTGCATGAAGTGGGGCGACGACATCCCGGCGAAGTTCGACCTGTCCTCGCTGCGGGTGCTGGGCTCGGTCGGTGAGCCGATCAACCCCGAGGCCTGGGTCTGGTACCGCCACAACATCGGCGGCGACCGCACCCCGGTGGTGGACACCTGGTGGCAGACCGAGACCGGCGCCATCATGATCAGCCCGCTGCCCGGCGTGACCGAGGCCAAGCCCGGCTCGGCGCAGGTGCCGCTGCCCGGCATCTCCGCCACGGTCGTGGACGACGAGGCCAACGAGGTGCCCAACGGCTCCGGCGGCTACCTCGTCCTGACCGAGCCGTGGCCGTCGATGCTCCGGACGATCTGGGGCGACGACCAGCGGTACCTGGACACCTACTGGTCGCGCTTCCAGAACCGCTACTTCGCGGGCGACGGCGCCAAGAAGGACGAGGACGGCGACATCTGGCTGCTGGGCCGGGTGGACGACGTGATGCTGGTCTCCGGCCACAACATCTCCACCACCGAGGTCGAGTCCGCCCTCGTCTCGCACCCGAAGGTCGCCGAGGCGGCGGTCGTCGGCGCCACCGACCCGCAGACCACCCAGGCCATCTGCGCCTTCGTCATCCTGCGCGGCAGCGCCGCCGAGGACGAGGGTCTGGTGGAGGAGCTGCGCGGCCACGTGGCCAAGCACCTCGGCCCGATCGCCAAGCCCAAGCGCATCCTGCCGGTCGACGAGCTGCCCAAGACCCGCTCGGGCAAGATCATGCGCCGGCTGCTGCGCGACGTCGCCGAGAACCGGGACCTGGGGGACGTCACCACCCTCACCGACTCCACGGTGATGACCCTCATCCAGTCCAAGCTGCCGGGAGCCGCCTCCAGCGAGGACTGACCGGCACCGGACCCGTCCGGCAGGGGCGCCCGGCCACCGCTTGTGCGGCGGCCGGGCGCCCCCGTCCGTTGCGGCCGCACGCACTCGCAGACGGCTCGCCGACACCGTGTGCGACGGCTGGCACCGCGGTCCGGCATGATGCAGACCCTGGCCAAGAGCCATCGACCGCAACGACGAGAGGGAGCATGAGATGAGCCCAGCCGACGACGGCCGCAGCATCGGTCAGCTGGTCGCCTCGGCGACGACCGAACTGTCCGCACTGGTCCACGAGGAGATCGCGCTGGCCAAGGCCGAGTTGCGGCAGGACGTCAAGCGCGGCGCGATCGGCAGCGGCGCGGCCATCGCCGCGGGCGTCCTGGTGCTCTTCTCGCTGCCGGTCTTCAGCTTCGCCGCGGCCTACGGCATCCACAACCTGGGGATCGGGCTCGCCTGGTCGTTCACCATCGTGGGGGGCGCGTACCTGCTGGTCGCGCTCGTGCTCCTGCTGCTGGCGAAGGCCAAGCTGTCCAAGGTCAAGCCGCCCAAGCGCTCGATCGCCTCGGCCAAGCAGTCGGCGGCCGTGCTGTCGGGCGTCAAGCCCCACCCCCGGACCGTCCCGGGCGCGCGGACGGAGCCCAAGGCCGTCGGGGCGGAAACCATGGCCGTCGAGCACGTGACACGCTCTTCCACATGACGGACGGCAGGGACGGCACGGACGGTGCGGGCAGCACGGGCACGGCAGGCGCAGAGGGCACGGCAGAGATGAGCGGCACGACGGGTACGACAGGCGCGAACCACTCCACCACCCCCTCCTCGGCCATCCGGATGGACGGCCCCTGGACACACCGGGACGTCGCCGCCAACGGCGCGCGCTTCCACATCGCCGAGATGGGCGAGGGCCCGCTGGTACTGCTGCTGCACGGCTTCCCGCAGTTCTGGTGGGCCTGGCGGCACCAGTTGCCCGCCCTCGCCGACGCGGGCTACCGCGCGGTGGCGATGGACCTGAGGGGCGTGGGCGGCAGCGACCGCACCCCCCGCGGCTACGATCCGGCCAACCTCGCGCTCGACGTCACCGGTGTGATCCGCTCCCTGGGCGAGCCGGACGCCGCCCTCGTCGGCCACGACCTGGGCGGTTACCTGGCGTGGACGGCGGCGGTGATGCGCCCGAAGCTGGTCCGGCGCCTGGCCGTGGCCTCGATGCCGCACCCGCGCCGCTGGCGCGCCGCCATGCTGGGCGACCTGCGGCAGACGGCGGCCGGGGCGTACGTGTGGGGTTTCCAGAGCCCCTGGGTCCCCGAGCGGCGGCTGGTGGCGGACGACGGGGCGCTGGTCGGCCGGCTGCTGCGGGAGTGGTCCGGGCCCCGGCCTCCGGAGGACGACACGGTCGAGGTCTACCGGCAGGCGATGTGCGTCCCCTCCACCGCGCACTGCTCGATCGAGCCCTACCGGTGGATGGTCCGCTCGCTGGCACGCCTGGACGGGTTCCAGTTCAACCGCCGCATGAAGCGGCCGGTGCGTGTTCCCACCCTCCATCTGCACGGTTCGCTCGACCCGGTGATGCGCACCCGCAGCGCGGCGGGCTCGGGCGAGTACGTGGAGGCCCCGTACCGCTGGCGGCTGTTCGACGGTCTGGGCCACTTCCCCCACGAGGAGGACCCGAAGGCGTTCACCGGCGAGCTGATCGACTGGCTGGAGGACCCCGAACCCGACCGATGATAAGAGCACGTGACGCCCGCATAGGCCAATTGACGGACCATTGGGCGATTACCGACCATGGGGCACGGGCAGAGTCCGGAGTATGGGTTGGACGCACGACTACCGTGACGTGTCACGCGACATCCGGGAACAGAGCAGCGCGCAGGGCTCGCCCCCGCGCTCCGCGCGGGACCACCGCGATCTCGGCGATCTCCGCGATCCCCAGCTCGGCATCCCTCACATCCTGCGCCGCCGTGCCCGCTGGGTAGGCGCGCGGCTGCGCCATACGCGCGGCTGACGCCGCGCACACCGCACACAGCACACCGGGTATCCGCCGTACCACCCGTCTCCCCCGGCCCCTGCCGCCGTCCGGCTTCCGAAGCCGTGAGCGGCGGCGGGGCCGTGGCCCTGGGAGCCCGCGGCCCCCCGGTGACCGGGTCTCCAGGGCCACGGGAGAGCGGGACCGGACGTGAACCGGGTCCGGACCGTGCCGAGCCGAGCCGGACCGTGCCTGGCCGAGCCGGGCCGAGCCGGGCCGGACCGTGCCTGGCCGAACCGGGCGGAAGCCGGTCCTCACATCGCGCATCCCTGGCTGTCCACCGGCCCCCGGGACGCCCGCCCCTGCAGGACGTCCTGGCGGATCTCGTCGTTGGTGAGCGCGTAGCCGGTGTTCTCGTCCTCCAGGGACTTGGCGAAGATGACGCCGTAGACCCTGCCGTCGGGCGTCAGCAGCGGGCCGCCGGAGTTTCCCTGCCGGACCATGGCGTGCAGGGAGTAGACGTCGCGGCGCACCGTGCCCCGGTGGTAGATGTCGGGACCGGTGGCCTGGATACGGCCGCGTACCCGCGCGGAGCGGACGTCGAACCCGCCGTTCTCCGGGAAGCCCGCGACGATCGCGTCGTCGCCGGTCTCCGCGTCGTCCTCCACGAACCGCAGCGCCGGGGCCCGGAGTGACGGCACGTCGAGCACGGCGATGTCGCGCTCCCAGTCGTAGAGGACGACCGTGGCGTCGTGCAGCCGGCCCTCGCCGCCGACCTGCACGGTCGGCTCGTCGACACCGCCGACCACGTGCGCGTTGGTCATCACCCGGCCGCGGTCGAAGACGAAGCCGGTGCCCTCCAGCACCTTGCCGCAGCTCTGCGCGGTGCCCAGGACCTTGACGATGGAGCGCTTGGCGCGGGCCACGGCCGGACTGCCGGCCAGGGCCGGGTCCGGAGGCTCCACCGAGGTGATCGGCTCGTTGGCGAACGGCGAGAAGACCTGCGGGAAGCCGTTCTGCGCGAGCACCGAGGTGAAGTCGGTGAACCAGGTGTCGGCGCTGTCCGGCAGCGCCCGGGAGACCCCGTGCAGCACCGCGGAGCCGCGCACCCCCCGGGCGACGACGGGAACGGCCGTGGAGGCCAGCAGCGAGCCGATCAGCCAGGCGACCAGCAGCATGGCCACGACGTTCACCAGGGCGCCGCCGGACGCGTCCAGGGCCCTGGCGGGCGACCAGGTGATGTGCCGGCGCAGCCGGTTGCCCAGGTGGGTGGTGAACGCCTGGCCGACCGAGGCGCACACGATCACCACCGCCACCGCCGCGATCGCACCCGCCGTCCCCGGCGACGCTCCGTCGGTGAACTCGTTCCAGACGAGCGGCAGCAGGTAGACCGCTGCGAGCCCGCCCCCGAGGAAACCGGCGACCGACAGCACGCCGACCACGAAACCCTGGCGGTAGCCCACGACCGCGAACCAGACCGCGGAGAGCAGCAGCAGTACGTCCAGCACGTTCACGTCGCCCACCGTCTCATGCGCGCCAGTCGAGGGGGACGCTGCGGTCGGTGTCCCACGGCCGCTCCCAGCCGGCGAAGTGCAGGATCCGGTCGATGATCCCGGCCGTGAAGCCCCACACCAGCGCGTCGCTGACGAGGAAGCACGGACCGCGGTAGCCGCTGGGGTGTCTGGCCGTGGCCCGGTTCGCCGGATCGGCGAGGTCGGCCACGGGCACGGTGAAGACCCGGGCCGTCTCCGCCGGGTCCACCGGCGCCACCGGGCTCGGCTCCCGCCACCACCCCAGTACGGGCGTGACGACGAATCCGCTCACCGGGATGTAGACGCGCGGCAGCCGCCCGAAGACCTGCACCCCGGACGGGTCGAGCCCGGTCTCCTCCTCGGCCTCCCGCAGCGCGGCGCGCAGCGGCCCGTCGCCCTCCGGGTCGCCGTCCTCCGGATCGAGGGTGCCGCCGGGGAAGGACGGCTGCCCGGCGTGCGAGCGGAGACTGGAGGACCGCTCCATCAGCAGCAGCTCCGGCCCGGTGCCCGCGCCGTTCCCTCCGTTCCCCCCGCTCCCGCCGCCCTCGCCGAAGAGCACCAGGACCGCGGACTGCCGTCCGCCTCCGTCGCTGGGCGGCAGGAAGCGGCTGAGCTGCCGCGCCCGCACCGTCGAGGCCACGTCGGCCACCGGGCGCAGCCAGTCCGGCAGCCCCCGGTCGGTGACGGCGACCGGGCCGGCGGCCGGGCCGGCGACAGAGGTCCGGTGCTTCTCCTGTGCTTCCCTCATCCGCGCTCCACTCAGGCGCCCGGCGGCGGCGCGGGCTGCCCGGGGTAGTCCGCGGGGGGCTTGAGCCGCTGGCCGGGCGCGCCCCCCATCTCGTACTTCAGCAGCTTCTTCGCCTTCTCCGGGTCCGTCTCGCCCTCGCCGTACGAGGGGCACAGGTGCGTGATCGGGCAGGCGCCGCACGCGGGCTTGCGGGAGTGGCAGATGCGGCGGCCGTGGAAGACGACCCGGTGCGAGAACATCGTCCACTCGCTCTTGGGGATGATCCCGGCGATCTCGGCCTCGACCTTCTCCGGGTCGGTCTGCTCCGTCAGCCGCCAGCGGCGCACCAGCCGCCCGAAGTGGGTGTCCACCGTCAGGCCCGGCCTGCCGAAGGCGTTCCCCAGCACCACGTGTGCCGTCTTACGGCCGACGCCGGGCAGGGAGACCATGTCCTCGAGGTTGTCCGGAACCTCGCCGCCGAAACGGTCGCGCAGGGCGGCGGAGAGCCCCAGCAGCGACCTGGCCTTGTTGCGGAAGAAGCCGGTGGGCCTGATCAGCTCCTCCAGCCGCTCGGGGTCGGCCGCGGCCATCTCCTCCGGGGTGGGGTAGGCGGCGAAGAGGGCGGGGGTGGTCTGGTTGACCCGCAGGTCGGTGGTCTGGGCGGAGAGGACGGTGGCGACCAGCAGCTGGAAGGGGTTCTCGAAGTCCAGCTCGGGGTGCGCGTAGTAGTACACCTCGGCCAGCTCGCGGTTGATGCGCCGGGCGCGGCGGACCATGGCCAGCCGTGTCTCCGGCTTGCCCCCCGCGCCCCTCTTTCCTCCCCCGGCCGCTCCCGGCGGCTTCGCCTCCGTTACCCGTTCGGCGGACTCTCGTTCGCCCACGGCGGAATCCTGGGATGAGCCACGGGACACCGTCACCCGTACGCCCCCTTTCCGTCCGGCCTCACCGGCGTGTTGGACACCCGGCCAGCGTACGGGGGCGCGCCGGCATCCGCCCCGCTCACCGCCGATTCGGGGCCCGATCGGACCCCTGGCGCACGCACCGCACGCCGGGTGCGTCAAACTTGTGACTGATCGCACTGTTTCACCGTCCGGCATCATGGGGGCGACAGACCCGTGGGCACGTGGACAAGGAGAGAACTCGTGGACGACGTTCTGCGGCGCGCCCCGCTCTTCGCGGCGCTTGACGACGAGCAGGCTGCCGAGCTGCGTGCCTCCATGACGGAGACGACGCTCGCACGGGGTGAGGCCCTGTTCCACGAGGGCGACCCGGGAGACCGGCTCTACGTCGTGATCGAGGGCAAGGTCAAGCTCCACCGCACCTCCCCGGACGGCCGGGAGAACATGCTGGCCGTGCTCGGCCCCGGCGAGCTGATCGGCGAGCTGTCCCTGTTCGACCCGGGCCCCCGTACGGCCACGGCCACGGCGCTGACCGAGGTCAAGCTCTTCGGCCTGGGCCACGGCGACCTCCAGCCCTGGCTGAACGCCCGCCCCGAGGTCGCCACCGCGCTGCTGCGCGCCGTCGCCCGGCGGCTGCGCCGCACCAACGACTCGATGTCCGACCTGGTCTTCTCCGACGTCCCAGGCCGCGTCGCCAAGGCGCTGCTGGACCTGTCGCGCCGCTTCGGCGTGCAGTCCGAGGAGGGCATCCACGTGGTGCACGACCTCACCCAGGAGGAGCTGGCCCAGCTCGTCGGCGCGTCCCGCGAGACCGTCAACAAGGCACTGGCCGACTTCGCCAGCCGCGGCTGGCTGCGGCTGGAGGCCCGTGCGGTCATCCTGCTGGACGTGGAGCGGCTGGCGAAGCGCTCGCGCTGAGCCGGCCCCGGCGGCTCCGGGACCCCCGGGAGCGCCCGAGAGCCCCGGGAGCTCCCCGATGCGGCGCGGGGCCGCCCGCCCGGGCGGGCCCCGTCCAGCGGGAGCACGTCCGGGGCGCGGCCCGCGGGCACGGCACGGAAGCACGGCACGGAAGCACGGCCCGCGGGCACGGCACGGAAGCACGGCCCGTCACACCAGGCCGTGCTCCTCCAGGTACTCCAGCTGCGCCCGCACCGACAGCTCGGCGGCGGGCCACAGCGAGCGGTCCACGTCCGCGTAGACGTGCGCCACGACCTCCCCCGGCGTCCGGTGGCCCGCCTCCACCGCCGTCTCCACCTGCGCCAGACGGCTCGCCCGGTGCGCCAGGTAGTACTCGACGGCCCCCTGCGCGTCGTCCAGCACCGGCCCGTGCCCGGGCAGCACCGTGCGCACGCCGTCGTCCACCGTCAGCGAGCGCAGCCGCCGCAGCGAGTCCAGGTACTCGCTCAGCCGCCCGTCGGGGTGGGCCACCATCGTCGTGCCGCGCCCCAGGACCGTGTCGCCGGTCAGCACCGCGCCGTCGGCGGGCAGGTGGAAGCTGAGCGAGTCCGAGGTGTGCCCCGGCGTGGGCACCACCCGCAGCTCCAGGCCGCCCGTGGTCACCACGTCCCCGGCCGCCAGGCCCTCGTCCCCCAGCCGCAGCGCCGGGTCGAGCGCGCGTACGGCCGTCCCCGTCAGCTCGGCGAAGCGGGCGGCGCCCTCGGCGTGGTCCCAGTGGCCGTGGGTGAGCAGCGTCAGCCCCACCCGCCGGCCCGACCGCTCGACGGTGTCGATCACCTGGCGCAGATGCCCCTCGTCCAGCGGGCCGGGGTCGACGACGACCGCCAGCGGCGAGTCCGGCTCGGCGACGATCCAGGTGTTGGTGCCGTCCAGCGTCATCGGCGAGGGGTTCGGCGCGAGCACGCACACGGCGCGGGCGGTGCCCGTGCCGTCGATCGCGCCGCCGCGCGGCTGCCCGGGCAGGGCGGAGGCGTCGGTCACGGCGCGCCCCCCGCCGTCCGCCGGGCCGCGGGCACGTGCTTGGTGAACTCCTCGTGCCCCGGCCAGCTCAGCACCACCCGCTGCCCGCCGGCCCCGTCGTCCTCCAGGCTCGCCCGGGCCAGTACGGGCGTCAGGTCCCGCTCCCCGGACGCGGCCAGCGCCGCGGCGGCGTCGGCGTACGGCACGAGCTGCCGCAGGGTGGCGATCGTCGGGGGCATCATCGTCAGCTCGCCCCGGTCGTAGGCGGCGGCCGCGTCCGCCGGGCGGATCCACACCGTGCGGTCGGCCTCGCCGGAGACGTCGCGGGTGCGCTGCCCCTCGGGCAGCGCGGCGACGAAGAACCAGGTGTCGTAGCGCCGCGCCTCGAACTCCGGGGTGATCCAGCGCGCCCAGGCGCCCAGCAGGTCGCTGCGGAGGACCAGTTCCCGGCGGGTGAGGAAGTCGGCGAAGGACAGCTCGCGGGCCACCAGGGCCGCCCGGTCCGCCTCCCAGTCGTCGCCGGTGGTGTCGGCGACGACCGTGTCCGGGCCGGGGCCGGCCAGCAGGACGCCCGCCTCCTCGAAGGTCTCGCGCACGGCGGCGCACACGACGGCCTGCGCGACCGCCTCCTCCACCCCGAGCCGCCGCGCCCACTCCCCGCGCGCCGGGCCGGCCCAGGCGACCTCCCCCTCGTCGCGGGGGTCCACGCCGCCGCCGGGGTAGGCGTACGCGCCCGCGGCGAAGGCCATGGAGGCGCGCCGGCGCAGCATGTGGACGGCCGGGCCCCCCTCGGCGTCCCGCAGCAGCATCACGGTCGCCGCCCGGCGCGGGGACACCGGCGTGAGCCGCCCCTCGGCCAGGGCGCGGATGCGCTCGGGCCACTCGGGCGGATACCACTGCCCGTCGCGCGGGGGCGTGGGGGACATGGGCTGCGGCGGCGTTGACGGCATGGCCGGATCGTACGGCCGCGGGCCGCGATGTTCGAGTACGGGCCTCGAACACCGCGGCCCGCACCGGCCCGCCCTGTGCCCGTCCGGCAGCCCGGCGGCGGCTCAGTCCGCCAGTTCGACCTGGATCTCGACCTCGACCGGTGCGTCGATCGGCAGCACCGCGACGCCCACCGCGCTGCGCGCGTGCACGCCCCTGTCGCCCAGCACCTCGCCCAGCAGCTCGCTGGCGCCGTTGACCACGCCGGGCTGGCCGGTGAAGTCCGGAGCGGAGGCGACGAAGCCGACCACCTTGACCACCCGGGCGATCCGGTCCAGGTCGCCGGCGACCGACTTCACGGCCGCCAGGGCGTTCAGCGCGCAGACCCGGGCCAGTTCCCTGGCCTCCTCCGGCGTCACCTCGGCGCCGACCTTGCCGGTCACCGGCAGTTTGCCGTCGACCATCGGCAGCTGCCCGGCGGTGTACACGTAGGAGCCGGAGAGCACCGCCGGGACGTACGACGCCAGCGGCGCCACCACCTCCGGCAGGGTCAGCCCCAGCTCCGCGAGCCTGGACTCGACGGAGCCGCCCGCCTCGCTCACTGCTTCTCCCGCTTCAGGTACGCCACGAGCTGCTCCGGGTTGTTCGGGCCGGGCACCACCTGGACCAGTTCCCAGCCGTCCTCGCCCCAGGTGTCCAGGATCTGCTTGGTCGCGTGCACGAGCAGCGGTACGGTCGCGTATTCCCACTTCGTCATGGGGCCGACCTTAGCCTCTCCCCCGCACCCTTCCGCGCGCCCTCCCCCGGTGTCCCCGCCGCCCCGGCCCCGTCCCCCACGCGCCCGGGCGCACCTCCATGGCCCATCCGCAGGCGTACTCCCCCCGTCCGGTGGTTAGGCTGCGAAGGGTGAGCAGGCTGCATGTGGTGACCGGCAAGGGCGGGACCGGAAAGACGACGGTCGCCGCCGCACTGGCGCTCGCCCTCGCCGAGGAGGGCAAACGCACGCTTCTGGTCGAGGTCGAGGGGCGGCAGGGCATCGCCCAGCTCTTCGAGACCGAGGCGCTGCCGTACGAGGAGCGGAAGATCGCCGTGGGACCGGGCGGCGGCGAGGTGTACGCGCTGGCCGTCGACGCGGAGAAGGCTCTGCTGGACTACCTGCAGATGTTCTACAAGCTCGGCGGCGCGGGACGGGCCCTGAAGAGGATCGGCGCGATCGACTTCGCCACCACCATCGCGCCCGGTGTGCGCGACGTCCTGCTGACCGGCAAGGTCTGCGAGGCGGTGCGCCGCCGCACCCGCGCCGGCGGCTTCGTCTACGACGCGGTGGTCATGGACGCGCCGCCCACCGGCCGGATAACCCGCTTCCTCGGCGTCAACGACCAGGTGGCCGGGCTGGCCCGGGTCGGCCCGATCCACAACCAGGCCCAGGCCGTGATGCGGGTGCTCAAGTCGTCCGAGACCGCCGTGCACCTGGTGACCCTGCTGGAGGAGATGCCCGTCCAGGAGACCGTGGACGGCGTCGCCGAGCTGCGCGCCACCGGGCTGCCGGTCGGCTGCGTGTTCGTCAACATGACGCGGCCGGCGGTGCTGGACCGGACGGCGGTGCGGGCCGCCGAGGAGTCCCGCACCGAGATCGCCAAGGCGCTGTCCCGGGCGGGCCTGGGCGGCGCACGGCGCGGCGGCAGGGCGGAGCAGCTGATCGGCCCGCTGCTGCGCCAGGCCCACGAGCACGCCGAACGGCTGGCGCTGGAGGGCGAGTTGCGGTCGGAGATAGCCGGGCTGGAACTGCCCGCGTACGAACTGGAACTGCTGGCCGAGGGCGCCGACCTGCCCGGCGTCTACCTGCTCGCCGGCGAACTGCGCGAACAGGGGGTGGCGAGGTGACGGCACGGGCGGCCGAAGCGGGCACGGCACAGGCGCACGGGCTGGGTACGCTCCCGGTGCTGGACGTCGACGCGCTGATCGACGATCCCGGCACCCGGATCGTGGTCTGCTGCGGCGCGGGCGGCGTGGGCAAGACGACGACGGCCGCGGCCCTGGGCGTACGCGCGGCCGAGCGCGGCCGGAAGGTCGTCGTACTCACCATCGACCCGGCCCGCCGGCTGGCCCAGTCGATGGGCCTGACCGAACTGGACAACACCCCGCGCCGGGTGAAGGGCGTCGACGGCGCGTCGGGCGGCGAACTGCACGCGATGATGCTCGACATGAAGCGGACCTTCGACGAGATCGTCGAGGCCCACGCCGACCCCGAGCGGGCCCGCGCGATCCTGGAGAACCCCTTCTACCAGTCGCTGTCGGCCGGTTTCGCGGGGACGCAGGAGTACATGGCCATGGAGAAGCTCGGCCAGCTCCGCGCGGACGACGAGTGGGACCTGATCGTCGTGGACACCCCGCCGAGCCGTTCCGCGCTGGACTTCCTGGACGCGCCCAAGCGCCTGGGGTCGTTCCTGGACGGGCGGTTCATCAGGCTGCTGACGGCCCCGGCGAAGGTCGGCGGCCGGGCGGGGCTGAAGTTCGTGAACCTGGGCGTGTCCGGGCTGTCGGTGTTCACCGGGCTGCTCAACAAGCTGCTGGGCACGGGGCTGCTGCGCGACATGCAGACGTTCGTGGCGGCGATGGACACGATGTTCGGCGGCTTCCGCACCCGCGCCGACGCCACGTACCGGCTGCTCCAGGCGCCGGGCACGGCGTTCCTGGTGGTGGCGGCCCCGGAGCGCGACGCGCTGCGCGAGGCGGCGTACTTCGTGGAGCGGCTGGCCGCGGACCGGATGCCGCTGGCGGGTCTCGTGCTGAACCGGATGCACGGCAGCGAGGCCGCCCACCTCAGCGCGGAGCGGGCGCTGGCCGCCGCGGAGAACCTCGAGGATGACGGCGTCGTCGATCAGCCCGAGGGGGAGGGTGGTGATGGACGCCCCGCCCCGCGGTCCGCGTCCGGCTCCGGTTCCGGCTCCGATGCGCACTCCGGCGACGGCTCCGGTGCCGGCTCCGGCGAGTCCGCCGAGGACTCCTCCGTCTCCCCGGACTCCCCCGAATCCCCCTCGGCGGCCGAGCGGCTGGCAGCGGGCATGCTGAGGCTGCACGCGGAGCGGATGCACGTACTGGCGCGCGAGCGGCGTACGCGCGACCGCTTCGCCGCGCTGCACCCGGAGGTGCCGGTGGCCGAGGTCGCCGCGCTGCCGGGCGATGTGCACGATCTGGACGGACTGCGTGCGATCGGCGGGCGGCTCGCGGAGCAGCCCGGCGTCGAGCCCGCCTAGCCGCACCGCCGGCCGTGCCGGTGCCGGTCCTGCGGCCGGCGCCCGCGCCGGGCCCTGCCGGGGCCGGGGCTCAGTGCCCTGGTTCTCAGCACCTGGTTCTCAGCACCTGGTTCTCAGCATGGTTCCCGGGTTCAGCCCGCCGCGGCGTAGTCGCCGCTGTACCGCCGCGCGTCGTGCTCGCGCATCTCGACCTCCATGGGCAGCAGGCCCGCGCTGCGCTCGTACTCCGTACGCGCGGTCTCCAGCAGCCGCCGCCAGGAGGTGACCGTCGGGCGGCGGCGCAGCAGCGCTCTCCGCTCCCGCTCGGTCATCCCGCCCCAGACGCCGAACTCCACACGGTTGTCGAGGGCGTCGGCCAGGCACTCGGTGCGCACCGGACACCCGGTGCAGACCGCCTTGGCGCGGTTCTGGGCCGCCCCTTGTACGAACAGTTCATCCGGATCCGCAGTGCGGCAGGCCGCCTGCGCGCTCCAGTCGGTAACCCAGCCCATGCCGGCGCCGTCCTCTCCCGAATCGAGGCTCCCCCACGGCGGCAGACGGCATATTCACCGCTGCCAGTGCAGGACGTTACGGAAGGCGGCCAGGGCGCAACACCCCCGACGGGCCCAATCTTGAATGGCCCGAACGGACTATGGGTGCGCGGCAGATCACCCAACGGAGTGACCGGAGGACGATACCGAAATTTCGGTCAAATACGGTCATTGTTCCCGTATTCCAAGGAGCCGGGATCGGAGGTTTCCTGACACGGGATTGCAATTCGGTCACATCTCAACGCTCGATGGAGTGAACCGCGAGTTGACAAGGAACCGAACGACCGTGTCAGACGTGATACAGCGTAGGCGAACACACGCACACCTGTCCGGCGATTGAGAACGTAGGCTGCCCTCATGCCAAACAAGCGCTCGGGTGGCGGGCTGTCCGGGACCCAGCAGGCCGCCAAGTTCCTCGGCGTCAGCGTGCTCGCGGGAGCGGTGCTGGCGGGCATCGCGCTGCCCGTAGCAGGCGGCCTCGGGCTGGCCGCCAAGGGCACCGTCGAGAGCTTCGACGAGATCCCCATCGACTTCAAGCGCCCCCCGTTGAGCCAGAAGAACCAGATCCTCGACTCCGAGGGCAATCTGATCGCGACCGACTACTACCGCGACCGCACGGTGGTGCCGCTGAAGAAGATCAACCCGATCATGCGGAAGGCGATCGTCGCGATCGAGGACTCCCGCTTCTACGAGCACGGCGCGATCGACCTCAAGAGCGTGATGCGCGCGCTGAACAAGAACGCGCAGGAGGGCGGGGTCGCCGAGGGCGGCTCCACCCTCACCCAGCAGTACGTCAAGAACGTCTTCGTGGAGCAGGCCGGTGACGACCAGCAGAAGGTCGCCGAGGCCACCCAGCAGACCATCGGCCGCAAGATCCAGGAACTGAAGTACGCGATCAGGATCGAGGAGGAGCTCAGCAAGGAGCAGATCCTCGAGAACTACCTCAACATCACGTTCTTCGGCCAGCAGGCGTACGGCATCGAGGCGGCGGCCCGGCGCTACTTCTCCAAGAACGCCGCCGACCTGGAACTGCACGAGGCCGCGCTGCTGGCCGGCCTCGTCCAGTCCCCCACCTACTACGACCCCGTCAACTACCCCGACCGGGCCGTCAAGCGCCGCAACATCGTGCTCAACCGCATGGCCGAGACGGGATCGGCCTCCAAGGAGGACGTCGCGGCGGCCAAGAGGAAGGACCTGGGCCTCAAGATCAGCAAGCCCAGGAGCGGCTGCATCACCGCCACCGACAAGGCGGGCTTCTTCTGCGACTACGTCCGCAAGATCATCCTGACCGACCCGGTCTTCGGCAAGACCGAGGAAGAGCGCAAGGACCTCTGGAAGCGCGGCGGTCTGACGGTCCGCACCACGCTCTCGCCCAAGGCGCAGAAGGCCGCCGCGGAGGCCGCCACCGGCAAGGTCTACGAGGACGACCCGGTGGCCGCCTCCGTCGTCCAGGTGGAGCCGGGCACCGGCAAGATCCTCTCGATGGCCCAGAGCCGCCCGTACGGCCTGGACCAGAACGAGAACCAGACCCTGCTCAACCTCGCGGTCGACAACGCCATGGGCGGCAGCACCCACGGCTTCCAGGTCGGCTCCACCTTCAAGCCGATCATCGCCGCCGCCGCGATGGCCGACGGCGTCAGCCCCGCCAGCACCTACAAGAGCGACTGGAAGACCTCCTTCAGCCTCGGGGACTTCAAGGTCTGCGGCAACAAGCCCTACGGCAGCGGCAGCTGGGACGTCCAGAACGAGCTGGAGTCCGAGAAGGGCACCTGGGACATGACCGGCGCCCTCAGCAAGTCCATCAACACCTACTTCGTCGACCTGGGCCAGAAGGTCGGCCTGTGCGACGTCGTGGAGATGGCCGGGAAGATGGGCGTCCGCCTCGGCAGCGGCAAGCCCGTCGAGCAGAAGCCGGCGATGCTCCTGGGCGGCCAGAACATCAGCCCGCTGTCCATGGCCGCCGCGTACGCCACGTTCGCCGACCGCGGCACCTACTGCTCGCCGGTCGCGATCCAGAAGGTCACCGACGCCGACGGCAAGAAGCTGTCGGTGCCCAAGACCAAGTGCGAGCGGGCGATGTCCGAGCACATCGCGGACTCCATCAACAAGATGCTCAAGGGCGTGGTGGAGGACGGCACCGGGACGAGGGCCGGCCTGACCGACCGCGACAACGCGGGCAAGACCGGTACGACGGACGGCCGCAAGGACGCCTGGTTCGTCGGCTACACCCCGAACCTCTCCACCGCCGTCTGGGTCGGCGACGACATCGGCGATCCGCAGGAGATGTACGACATCACCATCGGCGGGCAGTTCTACGACAAGGTCTGCGGCGGGTGTCTGCCAGGCCCCATCTGGAAGACCGCGATGACCGGCGCCCTCCAGGGCGAGCCCGTCGAGTCCTTCAACGACGTCCAGGTGCCGCGGGCCGCCACCGGTGACAAGAAGGACCGGGGCCGCGGCGGGGACGACGACAAGCCCGGCGACCGCCGCCCCGGCAACCCGTTCCCCGACATCACCCTTCCGCCCGGCGTCATCGGCGGAGGCGGCAACGGGGGCCCGGGCGGGGGCGGAGGCACCAGCACCATGGGCGGCACCACGGTCGGCACCACCGTCGGCGGCGTCACCGGCGGTGACACCGGGGGCGACAGCGGCGGCGACAGCGTCGGCGCCACCTCCACCACCGGGGGCTGGGATGCCGGCGGCGGCAACGGCACGAACGGCAACGGGGGTTGGCAGACCTCCGGCCAGGACGGCGGCTGGACACCGCGGTAGCCGGGCGGCGCACGCCGAGACACAACCGGACATGCGGAGGGGCCCCGGAAACCGGGGCCCCTCCGCATGTCGGTTTCGCTTCCCTCCGGCCCGCGGGCCTGGGATCCCGCGGGCCTGCGGTCAGCCCGCCAGGTGCTTCTTGACGGCGGCGGCCACCCGGCCGCCCTCCGCGCGCCCCGCCACCTTCGGGTTCACGATCTTCATCACGGCGCCCATGGCCCTCGGTCCCTCGGCCCCGGCCGCCTTCGCCTCCGCCACGGCCTCGGCCACCAGCGCGTCCAGCTCCTCGTCGGTGAGCTGCTTGGGCAGGTACTCGGCGAGCACCTCGCCCTCCGCGCGCTCCCGCTCGGCCTGCTCGGCACGCCCGCCCTTGGCGAACGCGTCCGCCGCCTCGCGCCGCTTCTTGGCCTCACGGGTGATGATCTTCTCGACCTCGGCGTCGGACAGTTCACGGGCGCTCTCGCCCGCCACCTCCTCCTTCTGGATCGCGGTCAGCGTGAGGCGGAGGGTGGCGGAGCGCAGTTCGTCGCGCGCCCTGATCGCCGCGGTGAGGTCGTCCTGGAGCCGGGTCTTGAGCGTGGTCATGCCGGAAGTGTGCCAGGACGCGGAGCCCGGCGCCCACTGCATTGTGCGCGCCGTCTCCTCCCCCACCCCCTCCCCTACCCCCTCGGCCACCCCTCGCACGGTCCCGGCCCGAACCCGCTCGAACCCGTTACCGCTTCCGCAGCCCGTGCGTCCGCACCCCGCCCGCGTGTCTGCGACGATGGGCCCATGCGTGCGCGATACCCGCTCTCCCTCAGAATCCCCCTCGGCGTCACGGCGGTCGGCGCGGCCTGCCTCGCCTACTCGGCGGGCATCGAGGCCCGCTCGTTCCGCCTCAGGCGCGTCACGGTGCCCGTACTGCCGCGTGGGATGCGACCGCTGCGCGTACTCCAGGTCTCCGACATCCACATGGTCGGCGGCCAGCGCAAGAAGCAGCGCTGGCTCCAGTCCCTGGCCGGACTGCGCCCCGACTTCGTGATCAACACCGGCGACAACCTCTCCGACCCGGAGGCCGTCCCCGAGGTCCTGGACGCGCTCGGCCCGCTGATGGAGTTCCCCGGCGCGTACGTCTTCGGCTCCAACGACTACTACGGCCCCCGGCTGCGCAACCCCGCCCGCTACCTGATGGAGAAGGCCAGCGGCCGCCACGGCCTCAACGGCAACCCCCCGGCGGTCGGCGCCGTCCACAACCCGTGGGAGGGGATGCGCGACGCGTTCGACTCGGCGGGCTGGGTCGGCCTGTCCAACACCCGGGGCCGCATCAAGCTCGACGGCGGCGAGGAGATCGCCCTCACCGGTCTGGACGACCCGCACATCAAGCGCGACCGCTACGACGAGGTGGCCGGCGGCCCCGAGCACGACGCGGACTTCCCCCTCGCCGTCGTCCACGCCCCGTACCTGCGCGTCCTGGACGCCTTCGCCGCCGACCGCTACCCGCTGATCCTGGCCGGCCACACCCACGGCGGCCAGCTCCGGGTCCCCTTCTACGGCGCCCTGGTCACCAACTGCGACCTGGACACCGACCGGGCCCGCGGTCTGTCCCGCCACGAGGCGGGCGGCCACCGCTCCTACCTCCACGTCTCGGCGGGCTGCGGCGCCAACCGCTACACCCCCTTCCGGTTCGCCTGTCCCCCGGAGGCCACGCTCCTCACCCTGACCGAGCGCCCCTGACCGCACCGCCACACCTCCGCCACGCCCCCGCCACGCCTCCTCGGCACCCCGGGAAACCGGATTTCTCCTGAGCGCGGGCGTGGGCTAAAGTAGTCCTCGTTGCACACGGGGTGTGGCGCAGCTTGGCAGCGCGCTTCGTTCGGGACGAAGAGGTCGTGGGTTCAAATCCCGCCACCCCGACAGCCGAAACACCAGGTCAGGGGCCTGATCCGCTCAACGGATCAGGCCCCTGCCGGGTTTCCGGGGACTGTTTGGGAACCATTCGGGAGCTGAGCACGGGAAACGGCTCCCAGGCCATGGCGTGCCGAACGGGCCGTAGGCTCTGGATGTTGCGTTGCCACCGCGATGGGAGGGGGACGCATTGTTGCAGCCACGCAGCGCCAAAGCGGTCGGGAAGGACTTCCCGTATCGGCTCAGCACCATGTGCTACATCGAGGTGCACGGAGATGGCTCCGTGACCCACGGCCGGGACGCCGAGACTTATCGGCGGGCACGGGCAGGTGAGTCCCGGTTGTACGCCGTGTGGCCAGGTGAGTGGTCCAGCCATCTGTTCGTCATCGACGATCTGGACGGATATGCCAAAGCCTTCGGCATCGTCCACGACGAGGAGCGGACCGGTCTGGCGGACCACCATCACGACGTCCGGTGGGAGGTGGCGTCGTGGGAGGACAAGCTCGATGGCACCTGCATCTCGATCGAAGTATGGCTCGACTGCGGCTGTGAAGTGCGTGATCTGAACGTCTTCGCCAAGCAGATGCGCGAGCAGCGAGGCTGGGACATCGCCACTACCAGAGGCTGGGGAAGCGGCGGTGGAAGCTACTACATGCGCGCGAGAAGGAGGAGTCTCGAAGGGCGGCCCTCTACCGCAACCGCGAAAGGTGACACCAAGCGGTGAGAGATTCTCCGTACGGCTTGTGTTGGGCCGGTCACTGAGGGTGCGACCGTCACCATGCACCGTTGGTCGCGTCTCAACGATCGCCAGCTGGCCTTACTCACCCGCATCGGCGAAGGCACCGATCCCGTCACCTCCGACAGCCCGGAACTTGCCCTCACTGCTCGGGCCCTGAAGGAGCGGGGGCTCATCGTCATGCCGAAGGACGGCAAGAGGTGGCGGGCGGAGATCACCGACGCCGGGCGCTTCTACCTGCGGCACGGGCACCATCCGGACAAACCCCCGCGTGTACCCCGGAGACAGCGGATCTCAGCCACCGATCGCGAGGCTTCGGACTCCGACCATGTCCAACAGAGCACGGCAGAGACCCGGGAGCCCTCCGCGCAGCGCACCGCCATGTCTCCTCGGCCCTCCACACAACCGTCCAACCCCTCGCCGGCGGACATCGGTCCCGCCCTGATCGAGGAGGTTCAGAAGGCCGGGCGCTTCCTGCGCATCCCCAACCCGGACGACGCAGAACGGGCCCGCTATCGCAGGGCGTTCGACGCGGCTCGCAAGTGCGCCCCGACCGGGTACCACTTGAAGTACAGCGGGCGGGCCAAGAGCGACTTCTTCCTCGGCCTGCTCAGAGTGAGCGGCGAGGACGACACGGAGTGGAACCGGATCCGGTTGCAACGGAGCCGGGTGATCACCGACATCGACGAGGTCCTCGCCCTGGTCAAGACCGACCGCAGCGCCTTCGAGGTCTCGGATGAGGTGCTTCCCCGCGTGCTGTCCCTGCTCCGACTCCTGGGCGAGGAGGCTCTCCTCCGCCACGGGGACATCACCGTCTCCAAGAAGCGCAGGCAGCCGAGGCCGATGCTCACCGTCCACGGAAGGACGTACAAGGTCGGCTTCCGTGAGCGGGAGAAGCGGGTCCAGTACGTACCGGCCCAGAACGGCAGGCGCAGGGTGTATGACTGGCAACGGGTCATCCCCGCGCATCGCATGGAGCCGTCCGGGGAGCTGGAGTTGCACCTCAGTCAGCAGCAGGGGTATGGGCGCCTCTGGCAGAAGGAATGGGCGGATACTCCCAAGAAGCGGCTTGAGGATCAGATCGGTTCCGTCCTCCGAGCGCTGAAGAAGCACGCCGAGGAGCAAGAGCGGGAGCGACTGGCACGCAAGGCGGAGCGGCGCCGGCAGGAGGAGGAGCGGAAGCGGCAGGAGGCCGAGCGCCGGCGGTTGGAGGCCGAGGAGCGGGAACGCACCCGGCGGGATTGGGAGGCCGCCATCAGCGTGGCCTCGATCAAGGCCGTGGACGCCGCACGGGCCGAGCATTTCGGAACCGCCTTGGAGCAGTGGCGAACCGCCGGGGAGATCCGGGCCTTCTGCGCAGCATTGGATGAGGCCGCCGCCCACGCGGGCGAACCCGATAAAGCCGAGAGGCTGTTGCAGTGGTCGGCGTGGGGGAAGGCGGGGGCCGACCGCCTCGACCCCACACTGAACGGCCGGGGTCTCGCCGGGCGAAACTTCCACGCGGAGCCGACGGGAGAGGAGCTGCGCCCCTTCCTCGACGGCTGGAGTCCTCACCGCCCCGAGAAGGAGAAGCCGCCCGCGGAACCCTCCCCGCCCAAACCCGACGTGGCGGCGTGGCGCGGTGTTAGCGACGCACTTCGGGACCAAGGCTGGAGATATGGACGCCAAGGTCGCGCTCAATGGTGGAGGCGATGACACCGTGGCCACGTTCACGCAGGGCCTTCACGGCACGCTCGACGAGCTCACCGAGCCGTAGGACCTCGGCGCGCAGGGCGACCAGCTCGTCGTAACGCTCCGCCTTGTCCTCACCGCACCACTCCCGGACGGTCCGCAGGGCGGCCGCCTCGGCGTCCAGTTTGCGGTCGTCCCGACGGCCGTACGAGTACCAGGATGACTGGGTACGCTCCTGCTCGATGTCCTGCTGCTTGCGGTCCACCTCCGGGAGGATCTCATCGGCGAGGCGGGCGGCGACATGGCGTGCAACGCATTCGGTAATCTGCCAGCCGACCAAGCACAGGCCGTTGCGGTCCTCATGGAGCATCGGGTGCGCCCGCAACTCGGTGGGGTCCATGCCGATCAAAGGTGCTGTGTCGTCGAGGCGACCGAGTTCCAGGACGCCCGCGTCGGCCACGCCGCGGCGCAGCCGCAGCCTGTTCTTCGGCCGGACGAACCCGAGGATCATTCGCGCCGCCTCGAACTCGGCGCTGCCCCGCATATCCCTCGACGCCTCGGCCAGGGACAGCTCACTCACGTCATCCGCGCGGAACGCCTCGACCTCATCCCAGCGTGCGATCAGGCATCCGAGACTCACCCACTCCTGCAGACCGGCCTCGTCCCCCTCCAGGAACCGGATATGAACCCGTCCTGTCCTTCCCGACCCGTTCACCCGGACGATTTCCACCTGATGGACGGCGCTGCCCAGCTCCTTCGAACTGGCCCGGTAGGCCCAGTGTTCCCCGATCTCCATGCGCTTATTGAGCCAGGCCGATCGGGCCCTCCGCAGCGTTTCCCGGAATCGGGTTCCTTGGAGCGATGACCATCTCCGGAGGTTGCCCCGGGGGCAGAACCTCCAGTCTTCGGAGCGGGCAGCCCGACCGCTCCTGTCATGGCCACCTTCGGCGCCACCCTCCACAAGGAGCCATTCGCAACCTGCTCGTGGCGGACTTGGCCTGAACCGCGTGCCGTCCGGGCCTCAGCTACCCGGACGGCGCTTTCCGGAGCGGTCTCAAGGTAACGTGATGTGAGGCATTCGGTTCAACTCCTCCTCGTGCTGGAGGAGACGCCGCGCAACAGCACATCGAGAAGTTCCGCCAGAGTCCGGTTCTCGTCGAGCGCTGCCCGCGCTCTCGCGTGCAGGGGTTCCGCCACGGTATGAAACTGCCGGCGCACGTCCGGACCGGGCCAGGCGACGCCCAGCCGCGCGAAGGCCCGGCCGGTAATCTCACGTGCGCTCCGTCCCTGGGCGATTCCCGGGATCTCATCACTCCGTGAGCGGAGTTCGTGCAGAAGCCACCAGCGGTCCTCGGGGTCGGCGGGCCGGACCGCGAGGACGCCTCGGCGAGGTGCCGCGGGTACCAGTGTGATCGCCGTACGTGCTCCGTCTGGTCGCGAGGCAACCAGAAGTGTTCCCGGCTCACAGACTGCACTCGGCTCGGCGGGGCCCTGGTGTTCCGCATGGCCGACATACGGCATGGTGGTGCCCAAGACGTCGGCCGGAGCCACCCAGGTGATGTCCGTTTCGCTGTCTTCCGGAGAGGCGCCGGGGGAGGATTTCCCGGTCACCGCGCGGGCGACCGTGCCAAACGTGCAGGACGTCCACGATGCCCGATGCCGCGCCCAGGACGCGTGGCAGGCGTCCGCCACGGCGACCGCACCGGCGGCGATCTGCCGGTTGAGGTCCGTCTTCGCCTCGATCAGGGCGACCAGCTCGCAGAGCTTGTCGATCTGCTCGCGTGGCGGAACCCACACCTGCATCTTCTTCAGCGCGTCAAGACTGAGCGTCGGCTCGACATGGGCGGAGACATGTCGGCCAATCCATGACTGGGCAAAGGGAGTCCGGAACCAGATCCTCAGCCATGGTGTGGTGCGCGGATCTTTCGCTCTGACGATGCCGACGGACCGGGTCGCGATCCATCCCGCATGCTGCCTGGTGACCAACGCGGCATCACCGACTCGGCGGACTAGGACGACGACCAAGTCCCCCTCTTTGAGGACTGCTCGTGTTTTCCTGGTGATGGCCGTGGCGACACCGTCGGGCCGGTTCGCCATGACACGCCCGTCACGGACGTCACCCGCCCGGATGACGCCCTGGTGGTCGGGAAGGTCCCGGTCGTGAACTCCGTAGGTGAGCAGGTCATCGGCGAGCTCACCCACTGTCGTCTCCTTCCAGGGACCGAACCTCCCCGGGTGGATGGCAGCGACGAAGTCACGCATCACAGCTCCCCCAGAACACGCAGCAGGTCGGTCTCCAGTCTGTGGGACTCTTCGAACCTGGCCTGGAGCTCCTCCACGAGTGCCGCGACACGTCCATCCTCCGTGATCGCCTCGTCGGCCGACTCACTCGTGTACAGCGGAGGCAGCAGGTCGTACTGGTGGTCGGCGATCTCCTGGAGGGAGAGGGAGCGGCACCAGCCGGGCTCGTCCTGGTAGGAGGCCTGTGTCTGTCCGGTGGCCGGTGGCGCGCCTCTCCACGCGGCGAGGGTGCGCAGGATCCTCTCCGTACCGTCGCTCCCAAGGCGCCGCTGCCGGGTGTCGGGCACCGTCTCATACGCGCCCCGGGCGTCGATGAGGAGAACCTGACTACGCCGGTCGCTCCGTCCCTGTCCCCGTTGGGGACCCTTGTCCCGGTTCAGTAGCCACAGGCAGGAAGAGATACGCGTGTGGGGGAACAGACCGGGTGGCAGTGCGATCACGCATTCGACGAGGTCGCTGCGGACCAGCCGCTTGCGGATCTTCTGCTCGACCGGCCGGACTCCCGTGGCGGCGCCGTCGGCCATGAGGATCGCGGCCCTGCCCTCGGAGTCGAGGGCATGCGCGATGTGCAGGATCCATGCGAAATTCGCGTTGTCCCGCGGCGGGAGCGCGTCATCCGGCCACCTCGGGTCGCCTCTGCGTGGCGTCTCCGCTCCCCGGAAGGACATGTTGAAGGGAGGATTCGCCAGCACGATGTCGTAGAATGAGTCCGACGGCTTCTCAAGGCTGTTCACCGCCGGGCCGATGTGCCCGTCGAGGCCGTGCGCACTGAGGTTCATCCGTGCGATCTGGAGTGTGCCGGCATGGAGGTCCTGCCCTGTCAGTGCCAGGCTCGAATGCAGTCCACCCAGACTCTCACTGACCTGGCGAGCGGCCTCGATCAGCAGTCCGGCCGAGCCGCACACCGGGTCGAGCACACTCTGCCCGTCCTGCGGGGCTGCCGCCGCCACCATCAGCCGCACGATGTCGGGCGGTGTGAAGTAGTGGCCGCCCTTCGCCTGCGCGGAGGACAGATCCTGGAGGCACTGCTCCAGCAGCTCGCCCCGTCGAACGGCCTGGTCGATGGCTTTGACCAGATACCGGAGAACCGTGTCGGCCGTTCGGGGAAGGTACGGCACGGATTCCCCACCCGCATCGGCGCCATCTGATTCGTCCGTCCGCGGCAGCCACTGGCTCAGGCAGTACCGCACATAAGGGCTCAGGGGCTGCTGGTCTTCCGCTCGGCGGACAAGCGACGGCCAAGAGGGCTTCTCGGCCTCCCGCCGTCCGTCCGGGCCGTCCTGTGCCCGGCTCGCCCGGCTCTTCATGTAGATGAGACCGACGACAACCCGGCCGGCGTCGTAGAGGTTCAGCAGACCGCCGAGGTCACGCGTCAGCCGCCGCACTCGACGCGACACCGCGTCCGGTCTGTCTGCTGTCGTCCCCACCTCCGGGTTCCCCCGGCGTACGCGCTGCTCGCCGCTCATGCTCACACCAGCCCGAAGGTGGACACGAACAGGAGGGCCAGGGTCAGCGCGGCGGCGAAGGTCTTACCACCCGCCTGGATCGCCTCCGCCGCACCGGCCCCGCTGTATGTCTTCACGATCGCACCCAGCAGCGCTGTGGCCAGTGCCACCAGGAACGCCGTGAGGCCGAGCATCAGTGTCCACTTCACGTGTGACTCCCCCTCGCTTTATGCGCGCAAGCCCAACCGAGGCCCGTACGCGGTGTGTCCGGCCCGCTTCCTGTCTGCCGAGCCACAAGAACTGTAGAGCCTCAGGGACAAGTGCCGCTCAGAGCACGCCGTTTGGGGTTTTCCAAAGGAAGAGAGTACACATAGGGCCGTTTGAAGAGAAGCACGCTGTTTGGGTTCTGAGCGAGTCCCGGCTACACCGGACGCTCCTCGGCCAGGGCGCGGACGGGTCCCCAGCCGCAGTCCAGCCGATGGTCCCGGGTGCAGGAGCCGGTCGATCAGTGCCGCACCTTGGGCGCCGTAATCAGAACACGTTGCGGGAGCCAGGGATCGTCAATCATGCCGCCCCTTCCGGCGGTGTGGGGACATCAATCACCGACCCGTCTGTACCGGACCGGCAGTTTCTCTGCGGGCGCGCAGGATGCCGTCGAGCACACGAACCGGTGAGGTGGGGGACATGGCCAACCGGGCGTCGAGTGCTGCCTCCCACTGCTCGGTCAGCCCCAGCTTGAGGCGCTTGCGCATGCCGGGGGTGACGTGGGCGTAGCGGGCGGAGACGGAGCCGTCGATGTGGCCCATGCGTTCACCCATGAGGACCTTCTCGGTGCCGAGGTCCTCCATCACGGTCCGGTGGGTGTGGTGCAGGCCGTGGGGTGTGAGGCCCTTGGCGATCGGCAGCCAGCAGGCGTCGGCCCGTCCGCCGGCGCCGCGGCCGCGTGCCAGGATGCCGGGCCAGGGCTCGCCGAGCAGGGGGACGGGCCGGACCTCCTGGGGGCCTTCTTCGGGTACCAGCCCGAGGTTGCCGGGGTGAACAGCCAGGTGGCGAAGCCGTTGCGACGCCAATGGGCCGCGTTCTCCGTCGGCGCGCCGCCGCGTATGAAGCCGAGTTCGGTGATGACCCTCTCCACGCGGGCGCGGGTGTCCTCGTGGACGCGCTCGGGGCGGTTGAGGACGTTGGAGACCGTCCCCGTGGAGACACCGGCGCGGCGGGCGACGTCCGCCAGCCTGGCGCCCTGATGTCCGCCGGTGCGCGCCGTGCCCTGGCCACGGAAGACGTACCGCTTGCCGTGGCAGGGGCACGGAGACGGTTTGGTACGGGCGATGTGGTCGGCGGTCAGGGCGGACAGGAAGTCGGGGGCGTCGATGGTGCGGTAGCTGTCGTCCTTGGGCGGGCAGCGGATCAGCGTCCCGGAGTCCAGCTCGTACAGCTGGTGTTCGACGCGGACGGCGCCGGGGCGGGTGAACTCGGTCTCCAGGCCGACGATCTCGCCCCACCGCATCCCGGTGTACGCCATTGAGGACCACGGCGACGAACTCGTCGTCGCGGCCGCAGAGCAGCGCGGCTCTCTCGGCGATCAGCAGGGCGCCGAGAGGATCGGTGATGGTCTTCTCGGGGCCGCGGTCGCGGGAGCGGCCGACGCGCTTGCCGCGCCCGCGGCGTCTGGCCGCCGGGTTGGAGGTGATCAGGCCCTCGTCGATCGCGTCCTCGAGGATCAGGTGGAGCGTGGAGCGCCAGGTCTTGACGCTGGAGGCCGCGTAGAGGGCCTTCTCCTTCTTCTCCCACAGATCGACGTCCGAGCGGAGGATGCCGGCGAGCGCCTTGTCCTCGAACGCGGGGAGCAGGTGCTCCTCGATGTGGCGCTTGTAGTTCTGCATGGTCGAGGCGGCCAGGTCCTGGGCGGCGTACCAGCGGTTCGCGTACTCGCCGAAGGTTTCCTGGCCGAGCGCTGGGTCGCGCCAGTCGCCGCGCCGGTACCTGTTCTCAGCCTCGCTCGCGGCACGCTGGGCCTCGCCCTTGGTGGCGAACCTGATCGCCTTGCCGCGCTCGTCGACGACCGTGAGGTGCTTGCCGGGCGCGGTCTTGTACCGGCCGCGCCAGTAGTTTCCGCGCTTCTCCGCGAAACCCACTTTCCGGTGTCTCCTTTGTCTCTGGGTGCCTCACGTCGGGGTGCGGCTATGCCGTCGTACTGGGCTCGGCGCGGTGGCCGGGCCCGCAGGCGGTTCGCCGGAGTGGTGAGGGGGCGGGGCGGTTGTGCGGAGTCGTCCCGCGAAGCAGCCGTGGAGGACGGGACGGCCGCACTTTCGGCCGGTGGGGCAGGGCGAGTCGGGGCCTCTTCGCGGAGGCGGATGATTTCGGCGAGGTGGTCGGCGGTGAAGCGGTAGGCGCGGCCGACGCGGGTGTGCGGGATGAGGCTCCGCCGGGCCCGGTCCTTGACCCACCAGGCAGAGCAGCCGAGTGCTTCGGCGATCTCCTCGGGGCGGTAGAGGCGGGGTAGAGGGGTGCCGCGCGGGTCGTGCGGAAGGTGGGTGGTCGCGGATGTGGGTGAGGGTCGAAGCAAGGGAAGCGGGTCCTGACTCGGTGGTGGGCGGACTCGGTCAGCGGCCCTGGACGGGCCTCGTCATGGAACGGTCGGGCCCTGCGGCAGCACGAGGGGCGAGGCGAGGAGGGCCTCGGCGATCGCGGCAAGGTCGTCGGCGTCACAGCGGCGCTGAGCGCATTTGATGCGGGGCGGCATCGGGTGACCGAAGGAAGTCGCATGGTCGGTCGTCTGGCGCTGGGTGAGGCTGCGCTCGGTGCGGAGCGTTTCGACGGTCCGGACGTCCCGTATTCCTGCTGGAGTGTTTTCCAGTGAGCGTGCTGTCATATCTCTATTCCTAGCGTTCATTCGCCGGTTTGGTTAACCGGCGATCGTGGCCTATATTGCGGCCCGCGCGGCACACACGCGGAGGGATTTCCGTAGTCCGGGAGACTCGGGGAGCCACGCTGCGCGACGCCCGAAGAGTGCTCTGACATGCGGTGTTGTGTTGTAGCTTCCCCGGCGGAAGTCCGTCAACGGATTGGCGATGTGATCCTTCCGGCTCGGCGTCCAGGGCAACTATTTGGTCGGCCGTCGATCATGCCCTACGGTTTTCACGTCGCCCCTCGCGGCATGTTTTCCGGCTGCCTTTCTGCCGTCAGAGATTCGGCCGCATCGGGATGGACTTGAGCGATCCGGGTGTGGCTGTGTTGACGACACCCCGGAAAGCGCGACCTGCCATCCGCGAGCCGCGCCACTACCCGGCCGATCCCCTGCCCCCGCCCGCTGGCATCGAGTGAGGACCGCCCCTCTTGGCACGCATCCGCACCATCAAGCCCGAAGCCTTCGTCTCCGAGTCCCTGGCCGCCGTCACCCTGACCGCCGAGCGGACCTTCTTCGGCCTGCTCACCCAGGCCGACGACCAGGGCCGCCACCGCGACCACGCCGCGATCATCGCCGGGCAACTGTGGGTCCTGCGCCCGGAGCACACGCCCGCCGAGGTCGAGAAGGACCTCGCCCAGCTCGCGAACGCCGGCCTGATCTGCCGCTACAAGGGCCCGGACGACAAGCGCTACCTGCACATCGTCACCTGGCACCAGTATCAGAAGATCAACCGGCCCAGCAAGAGCCGCCTCCCCCGCTGCCCGCACCACGACGCTCCGCCCGGCACCGCGACGCGTACCACCGAGCTCGCCGAACGGATCGGTGCCACGGAGCCCGCAGCGCCGCCTCACGGAACCCTCCGTGAAAGCTCCCGCGAGCTGAGCGAGCCCGCGCCGAATCCTGGCCCTGCTGAAGGATCCACAGGTGAGGGCGGTGCCACGGAGCCCTCCGTGAGGGAACACGGAGGGCTCCCGGCAGCGGCGGTGACGCCTCACCGTCCGGATCCAGGACCTAGGAGCTACCCCGTCGGGGGCGCGAGCGCCCCCGCGCCCGACACCGTCTCGGCTCGGCACCTCATCGGCGAGTACGCCGCCGCCTGCGCCCACCGCCCACCCAAGGACGTCCTGGGACACCTGGGCCGCGAGGTCGGCAAGCTGCTGGCCGAGGGCATCGATCCCGCCCACATCCGGTCCGGGCTGGAACGCCACCGGGCCAAGGGCCTGCACCCGAGCACCCTGCCCAGCCTCGTGCACGAGGCGATGAACGCCAACCGGCCCGCATCCGCCACCCACCGCCCGTGGACGAATCCGGCCGACGTCGAGGCGGCGTACGGAGGCGAACTGTGACCACCACCCACACCCGCGCACCACAGCGCGCCGGACAGCTGACCGACCGGCTCAACGCGATCCTCGCCGCCCGCGGCATCGACCCCGACGCTCCCCTGGACGAACAGGCCAACGAGCCGGTCACCGCCCTGGAACTGGCCGACGCCCGCATACCCGCCCGCTACCGCCGCGCCCTGGCCGGCCACCCGCAGATCACCGCCTGGGCCGACACCATCGCCCACACCGGACGTCCCGGGCCGGGCGGCGCCCCGGGCATCGCCGAGGGCCCGTCCCTGCTGATCGCCGGACCTACCGGCACCGGCAAGACCCACCAGGCATACGGCGCCATCCGCACCCTCCTGACCGCCGGGGTCCGCCTGCGCTGGGAAGCCGTCACCGCCGCCGACCTCTACGCCCGCCTGCGCCCCCGCTCCGGCCACGACAGCGAACGCGACCTGCAGGCCCTGGCCCGCTGCCCGCTGCTGCTCCTGGACGACCTCGGCGCCGCCAAGGCCAGCGAGTGGACCGAGGAGCTCACCTACCGGCTCGTCAACCACCGGTACGAGCACCTGCGCCCCACCCTGATCACCACCAACCTCCCCACCGACGAGCTGCGCACAGCGCTCGGCGACCGCGTCGCCTCCCGCCTCACCGAAATGACCGACCGCGTCATCCTCACCGGCTCCGACCGACGCCGCACGACACCCGCGCACGCCACTGCGCCGGCCACCGTGGCCACCCCTCCGCCGGCCCCGGTCCCAGGGCGCACCCGCTGAGCAACCCGCACCCGAGCGGAACAGCGACGGCTCGGCCGCCGCTGAAGTAGGCGACCAGACACGTCGGCCCAGTCGGCAGAAACGGGGACCGCAGACCATCCGAGACCACGGTCTCCTCGGAAGCCGGAGACCGTCCCGGGGACCGGGGACCGGGCGCTGGGGACCACGGTCCCGCGGGGACCGGGGACCGCGCAGACCGGGACCGAGGTCGAGGCCGCGCGCAGGGACCGACCACGGGATCAACGGACCAGCATCGCCGCAGGTCAGCAGCCCATGACCCAACTCTCCGCAACTCCGTTTCCCGCAACAGGAACCGGGGACCGAGACCCGGCCCCGGGGACCGCCGCCTGCCTGCCGATCACAGGACGGTCCCCACAAAGCAACAGCAGACCAGGTTCGGGGACCGTCCCCGTGCGCGGGAACAAAGCCACGGGGTCCGAGCGGGGACCGGGAACCACGAATCACCTTGGGGACTGGAAACCGCAGGGAACCAAGGTCAGCAAGGGCAGGACCCAGACGCGGCCCTCACCAGCCACCGACCAAGAACCGTCCGCGGACAGAGCGGTAGCGGCGTCGCGGGCCCACCCCACACCCGGCTCTCTGTCCCGTCCTCACCATCCGGCGCTTCCGCACTCAACCTCTACGAGAAAGGCCCCGATGCACGAGCACCACAACCCCACGCCCGTCGGCCAGCAGGAGGTGACCACCCCAGCCACAGGCCGAGCAAGTTATCGGCCAAGACGCTCTTCCCCGCCGGGGAAGGCGTCTTCGGCCATGCCCGCCCCGGAGGTGGCGGAAGTGGACCAACACCAGGAGGCGCTGGTCCACAAGGCAGCGACCGAGGGCGGATCGCAGCCGGGGAAGCAGCCGCCGCCGCTTGAACACCGCGACGCGAAGACCTTGCGTAAACGCTCCCCGAAACCGCCCACGCACAAGCGCGATTACGTGTGCAGTGTCCGCCTGAACGACGACGAGAAGAGGCTGCTCACCGCTGCTGCGACCGCCGCGTGCACAACCCTGCCGGCCCTCCTCGCCCGCAGCGGCCTCGCCGCCGCACGTGACTTCGACACCACCGCTGCCGCCATCGCCGGACGCCGTGAACTCGTCGCCGAACTGTTCGCAGCCCGCCGACACCTCGGCCACGTCGGCAACAACCTCAACCAGATCGCCCGAGCGACCAACGCCGGAGCCCACCCTCCCGAACTCGACGCCGTCATCGCCGCCACCAAGCGCGCCGTCCAGCGTGTCCAGCACGCCACCGACCAGCTCCTCCACCAGGACTAGGAACACATCACCGGAATGATCCCCAAGATCCACAAGCGCGGGCAGCGCACCCTCGGCCTCCTGTCCTACCTGTACGGGCCGGGCAAGTACGAGGAGCACACCGACCCGCACCCGATCGCTTCCTGGGACGGCAACGCCCCCGGCCCCGGCCGTGACGAGAACGCCGCACCCATCCGCCAAGACGGTCGCCTCCTCATCGAGGCCATGACTATCGCGCCATCCAGGGAGAAGCGCAGTGGCCGCTGCTACCGACGAGGCCGAGTTCTTCGCCCACATCGACGACCGGGCGGCGCAGGGACAGCTGGTCGCCCCCGGCGGAGTCTTGGACCTCCCGCCCGTGCCGTACCAGCCGCCCTGGGGGTCGGGCTGGAGCAGATCGCCGTGCGGCCGTGCCACGTCTTCCCTTCCGGAGACATGGGAGGCCGGTTCCTTGCTAGCGTCGGACGGCCGCCAAGGAGGTTCCGTGTCATCTTCCGCGCCTGCCACCGCACCGGCCGACCTGCGAATCGAGCCGGTCGACGCTGTGCTCGACGATGTCGAGCGGTCTCTCCAGACCCGGCTGGACCGGGACACGCTGGTGCGCAAGCGGCGCTCGCTGGGTGCGCGGACGGACCGGGGCACATGGGTGCGGATCGAGCGGCGCCGGATGGAGAAGATCGGAGGCCAGGGCTGGAACGGCACCGAGTGCGCGGCCGTCCTGGAAGGAGTCACGCAGCCCCGGTGGCACCGGGCGGTGGTGTGGCGCCAGCCGGACGGTGCCGCGATGTGGCGGGCGGACGAGACCGATCTGCTGCCCGGAGCGCCGATCGGCACCAGCGTCCTGGCCGCCGATCCCGGACTGCCGGATGCGTGGTGGCGGGCGTTGAACGCCTCGCTGGACGCGCTGGCCGCCCACCGCACGAGCCGTGTCGCCACTCCGGACACCGTCACGATCACCCAGCGGGGTGTCACCGAGGCGGTCCGCCGTTTCCTGCCCGGCGGCATCGATACGACGGTGAGCCAGTGGCGGCCCGCGCACGCGGACCTGAACTGGGCGAACATGACCGGCCCGGAGTTCTGCCTGTTCGACTGGGAGGACTGGGGCATGGCACCCCGAGGGCTGGATGCCGCATCGCTGTGGGGCAACTCCCTCGCCGTCCCGGCCCTGGCCGAACGCGTCCGCCAGGAGCGGCGCCGCGACCTGGAGAGCCGGGACGGCAAGCTGATGACCCTGTTCGTCTGCGCGAAGATCCTGCCCCCAGATGCCCACCCCGAGGACCCCCGCCTGGAGCCGGCACGCCGGACAACGGCACGGATCGCGGAGGAACTTCAGACCGGCTGACGGCTCGTCCGCTCGCGGAGAAGCCGCCGGTACGTGCGCAGGCTGCCGACATCCGTCTTATATCGCAGGGCAGTGACCAGCTCCGCCAGGTGGGACGGGGCGTCCGTGCCGACGGCGACCCTCCCCACCTGTGGCAGCCGGTAGGCGGTGCGGAACGCGGCCTGTACGGCGGAGAGACCGTCGTCAGGGTCTTGGACGAAGACCCGCGGGTCGAAGGTCTTCCACAGCGGGTCTCCGGTCCCGCCTCCGAAGGGGCTCATGCCCCACAGCTGATCAAGGCCGAGGCCCCATCGTGCTGCCAGGGCATCCGACGCCTCCAGGGTGTCGATCGGAACCAGGAGCCCCGCCCGGACCATGAGCACGTCGGGCCTGGGCATGGTGTCGTCCACGAGGCCGGGCAGTGGGCGGGGATCCCATGAGGAGACGCCCCAGGCCACGCACAGCCCGTTCGCCGCAGCTCTCTCCAGGGCGGCGCACGCCGTACCCAGCGCTTCCTGAGCGACGGAGAAACGTTCGGGCAGGGAGCGTTCCGGGTTGTGCAGGAACACCAGGTCGGGGACGCGTCCGAGGTCACGGTTGGTCTGTTCCACGGCTGCCCGGAGCCTGCCGGGGTCGAGTGAGTGCTCGGCCCCGCAGGCGGCCGGGAAGAATCCGACCTTGGTGGAGACCGTGAAGCGGGGCAGGAGGTCGCCCCCCACCTCCGCCAGGGCGGTGTGGGCCGAGAAGCCGTGGTAGTTGAAACTGGTGTCGATCGCCTCGACACCGAGTTCCAGCGCGCTGGTGAGGATCAGGCGCTCATGACGAGATCGGTGTAGCCCGAGGACAATTCGGGGGTCAGGTTCGCGCACAGTTCCTCCTCCACCAGGATCTTCGCCAGGGTTCCCACCTCGGCGCCCACGACCTGGGCGGCCTCGTCCAGCCGCACCGGGTGGCCGCTCAGGAGCAGGCGGAGTCCGGGCAGGGCCTTGGAGGCGAAGGTGAGTTTCTTGCCTGCGGCCACCACGGTGACCGTCTCCTGTTCCTCCTGGATCAGCGGCGGGAACTCGCTGACACACACCACGGCCCCAAGCGGTCCGAAGATCTCCAGGAAGGGGACGTGCCGACCGGAGGGAGCCTCGCGCTCGCGGAGCCGAAGGAACTCCGCCGGGCCGCGTGCGTCGAGGAGCCGGGAGGCCGCGTCGGTCAGCCGCCGTTCCTGGACCTGCTGCTCCTCCGGGCTGCCCCAGCGGTCGAGGTCATGGCGGAACACCTCCTCCTGGCGGGACCAGTCGGCGAGCCAGGTCAGCCAGCTCACGGCGGTGCGCTTGGCGAACCCGAAGGTCACGTGGGTGCTGTGGCCGCCGCCCCGGCCCGCCCGGGTGGCGGCGTGCCAGTAGCCGCGGGGAATGTGCATGACGTCGCCGGCCTTCATGGTGCCGGTCCACACGATCTCCTCGCTGGGGGTGTTGTTCCGCTCGGCGTCCCGGAACATGGGCACGGGCCGTGACGTGCCACGCACCTCCCACTGCTTCTCTCCGGCGAGTTGCACGATGAGGACGTCGTGGTCGTCCCAGTGCAGGTCGAAGCCGGAGGCGTCGTTGGTGGTCAGGTACACGTTCGCCTGGACGTGCTCCCGGGACCACCACTGCAGGGCTCGGCACGTCACTTCCATCGTGGGGTCGAAGACGTTCGACTGGTCCAGGACCAGCGTCGCACCCTCGCGCAGCAGGCTGCCCACGCGGCGCATGCCGGCCATCGGTATCGCCTGGCCCCGGGGTGTGACCTGCCGGTCCAGGTACGCGTCGGGGTGCAGCTCCTCGCCGCCTTTGAAGAAGCGGAACTGGGGGTTGGCCAGGCTCCGGCGCATGACCATGTCGAGCAGGCGCGCGGGCGTGAGCAGTCGGGTGACGAGCTGGGGGTCGCCGACGCTTCCCCGGGCGAAGTCCTTTCCGAGCGGGGCCGGGCCGTCCCACCCCAGTGCCTCTTCGACGGCGCGGACCAGACGGTGCTCCATGGGCTGTTCCCTTCCTTGCGTCAGATGGGAGGTGGAAGGTGGAGGGGCCGCGTGCGCGGCCCCTCCACCGGAGAGCCGGCGGTTACGCCGCGTGGTTCAGGCCGTCGCCACCGGGCCAGGGGCCGTCACCGGAGCTGCCCTGCCCCGGGTCGGAGGCGCTGCTGTCGTGCCGGTCGTGGACGCTCGCGAGGACTTCCACGGCGACCAGAAGCCCCTCCTCCACGGAGGGGGTGGTGTCTCCCACTTGGTGCTCCTTCCTCTACCGGTTCTCCCGCCGGGTTCGGCGGGAAGCTGTGGTGTGCGGAGGCGCTGGTGTTGCCGGGGCCGCCCCGTGGCCGTAGGGGAGTCGTCCACGGGGACGGGGTAGGAGGGGGGCGGCTCGCCGGCCCGGGCGGTGTTCAGCCGCGACGCGGGAAGCCGCCTCGTGCTCGGTGCCTTCCTCCACGCCGCCTGCCGGGCGACTCGGCTCCGGCGGGAGCGCCAGGGTGCGCGGAGCGCGTCGGTGCGTCGTTGAGGAGGACGGCTTGCCAGACCTGCTCCTGCAGCTTCCGGATGCAGGAGCCGCAGGCGTACATCGGTGCCTGGACACCGGCCACGTTCACGGGACCGATCCACAGGACGCGGGTCCACCGCCGGCCGCAGTAGAGCCAGCAGGAGCCGTCGACCCACCGGTTTCCGTCGTCGGTGGCCGCCGGGGCGGGAAGCCCGCCCCGGGCGAAGTCGGGGATGCCCGGTGCCGCCCTGTGTGGCCCGGCCGGTTCCGGAAGCACGGTGCTCCCCCCGGGGGTCAGGTGCCCTGGGTGGGCACGGGGCGGGACTCGTCCTTCTCGGAGTCGGCGAAGAGGAGGGTGGGCTCGGAGAGGATGTCGCGGCCCGCCTCGCTCTTGTAGATCTCGTCGACGCTGCCGAACCGGGCCTCGGAGTAGTCGAGTTCGAGGAGGGCGGCGGCCTGGCGGACCGATGCCTCGTCCGGGCCCTCGATCTCGACGAAGGTGGGGAGGTCCGGCCAGGTGTCGAAGTCGAAGACGACCTCGCCCAGGCTCCACTCCTCCCGGTAGTTCTCCTGGTAGCGGACCTCGCGCAGCCCGATGCGGCGAAGGATCTCGGCCATGGCGTGCAGGTCGGCCACCTCGGTCTCGACCTCGGTGGTGCCGTCGATGGTGGTGGCGTCGGTGACCTGCTTGAGCGTGAGCGTGGACCGGGTGCCCTCGTTCCGCAGGCGGATCCAGGCGCCGACGTCGAGGGCGTCGTTCTCGAAGATCTTGCGGGTGAGGAGGGTGCGCGGGAGCACCTGGACGGCACCGAGCCGGGTCAGCCTGGTCTGCAGGTCGGTGACGTCGACGGCGAGGAACTTCGCTTCGTACTCGTGCTTCATGAGTCCTTCTTCCCGTAACGGTGGGAGGGGCCGGGCGTACGGGCCGCGAGGATCAGACCCATGCGATGGGTGTGGTCCTGGAGCCGGCCGACGTGGGCCCGTTCGGTGAACTCGTTCGTGCGCAGCGTGAGCAGCACGTTCCAGTCGCCGATGAAGTGGCGCCGGAGCCTTTCCGGGGACGTGTAGTGCTCGACCAGGTGGTGGCGGTGCTCGACGGGCATCATGAACTCCGCGCCGAAGAGGCCGCCCGGACCGACCAGGCGCTGCATGTGGTGGACGAACTCGGCGAGCGGGCGGTGGTGGTTGGCACTGTAATGCCAGGAACAGCTCGTCCAGACCGCGTCGCAGGGCGTGCCCGGCGGTTCGTTCTGGAGGAAGTCGCCCTCGACGACCTGCACGCGCTCGTGGAGCTCTTCAAGTTCGAGCCGGTCGGTCAGGCCCATCGCGTGGGTGTGCTCCTCACCCGGAAGGCGGACCTCGCCGCCGTGCAGGGCCAGCGGGTCGCGTTCGATGGCGATGACGCGGTAACCGGCGGCTGCCAGCGGCAGGACGAACTTGCCGTCGCTCGCGCCGACGACCGCGACGGTGGCATCAGCGGTGATGTGCTCCCTCAGCGCGGCGAGGAACTGGGGGAAGAAGGTGAGGGTGTGCTCCCACAGGCTCTGTGTCCGCACGGTGGTGGGCTCCTTGCGTGTCGAAGGTGAGGATCGCCCGGAGGACTTCGTCGGGGTCGAGGCCGGTGGTGTCCACACGGTGCATCGGGAACCGGGCGTAGGCGGCGGTGAGCCGGTCGACGGTGGCCTCGGCGAGAGCGTCCCAGTGGGTCACCGGCTTGTCCCGCCCGGCCAGGCGCCGCCGGCGCTCGTCCTCTCCGCAGACCAGGTGGTAGGTGACGGGCTGCGGCAGGTCGGGCGGCAGCGTGATCCCGAGGCGGGCGCCGAAAGCGTGGTGGGTGGCCAGGCAGCGGGCGAAGTAGCTCTCCACGACGACCGGGATGCCGAGGGCGAGATGGCGCCGTATCTCGTCGGCCGCGGTGAACAGCGCGGAGAGGTGGAAGCACATCCGTGCCTCGACGTTCCCCCGCTTGTCCACGTCGCGCCGCAGGCGCTGGTAGGCGGGCGGTACGGTCGGGACCAGCACCGCGCCACGGGCCGCCGCCAGCATCGGCGCGATGGTCGACTTGCCGGTGCCGCGGAGTCCTTCGAGGCTCTCGAACAGCGGGCGGTCAGACACGGCCGTACACCACGTCCGGCACCGCGAGGGCCAGTTCGTCGGTGGCGGTGGGCCGGTGGACGATGCGATTGGCGAGCTTGTCGTACCAGAAGGCGTGCGCGTCCCTGCCGACGGCCTTGCAGGACATAGTGAGCGCACCGCGCGGGTCGGCCTCGATCCGCTCGATCTCGGACGGGCCGCCGACGGGGGCGCAGACCTCCGGGGCGCCGTGCTCGGACAGGTCCTCGTCGACGACCACCTCGATGGCCGGCTGGGCCTCCCGGAGCCGCTCGCGCAGGCGGGCGTACGCGGCGGGTTCGGTGACCAGGAGCTCCGGGTGGGCGGCGGCGTTGCCGACCGGACGCAGGCAGTGCAGCTTCAACTGCCGTACCCCGAAGTGTTCCAGGACGCGGGCCAGCGGCAGTACCTCGTCGATGTTGCGGGAGGTGACCGTCATGGTCGCGCCCGCGGGGACGCCGAGTTCCCGGGCGAGGTCGAGCGCGTTCAGCGCACTCCGGTAGCTCCCGGACCTGCGGATGTGGTCGTTGGTCGAGCCGACACCCTCCAACGAGACCCGCAGCAGGTCCAGGTGCGGGGCGATCTCGGCCAGCCGGCGCTCGATCCGGTAGCCGTTGGTGCAGATCTCGACCCGCAGGCCCAGCTCCTGCCGGGCGTGCCGGACCACCCGGGCGAGGTTCCTGTAGACGAACGGCTCGCCGCCGAGGAGGGTGACGGCCTCGGTGCCGTACCGGTTCCGCATGAGCGTGAGGAGGTTGGCGGCCTGCTCGGCGGTGAAGGCGTCGGCGTGCTGGAGCCGGGTGCCGTGGAAGCAGTGCAGGCACTCGAAGTTGCAGCGGTACAGCAGCTGCAGGTACAGCATCCGGATCCTGCGGATACCGGTGACTTCCGCGATCACGTGGGCCTCCTCCGGCCAGTCGCCTGGTTGGAGACCCGATGGTGGCGGAGCGTACGGGGACCGCGTCACCGCGTATCCGGACGCTCCGAGGACGTCCCGGGACGTTTTCAGCGCGCCGCGAAGGACTCCAGGATCCTCAGGAGGTCCGCGGTGTCCGACAGGTCGGGCAGTACGACGGACGCGCCAGCGGTGATCAGCTCCTCGGCGCTGTGGATGCCCGAGGCGACCGCGACGATCCCGGAGCCCGTGGTGAGCGCGGACTCCACGTCCCGTGGCGTGTCACCCACCAGCACCACGGGCACGTCAGGGCGCACACCGCGAAGAAGGCGGGCGCGCTCCCGGGCGACGGCCACGAGGCCGGGGCGCTGGAGCGCGTCGGCACCGTAGGCTCCGACCGACAGGTCGAGCAGAGGGTCGAGGTCGAAGGCCGACAGCTTCACCCGGGCGTTGGCCGCGATGTTCCCGGTCAGGATCGATGACACCCAACCGTCCTGTACCGAGACGGCCTTGAGCGCGTCCCGCACGCCCGGCAGAGCCGTCCCACGCCTGCGCAGCTCCTCAAGCCGCTCCTGGCCGGCGAGGGCGAGGGCGGCCTCGACGGCGGTCCAGTCCGGCTCGGGCAAGCCCTCGCGCAGGAACATCTCCCGCATGATCAGGCGGTCCGTGCGGCCCTCGGTCCGTGCCGGTCCGGTCGGCGGGCGGCCTGCCAGCGCCGAGAACGCGGCCGCGTAGATCTCCTTGCTCACCCCTGCGTTGTCGATGAGCGTGTGGTCGATGTCCCACAGGACGATGAGCTGCATTCCGCCAGGGTAAGCACCCGGGTGCGGCGCCGGCCTCGCAGGAACGTCCCATAACGTCCTTGCCCGACCACGCCCGCCTCGGCTTCCATGGACCCTGTGAACGAGCGACTTCACTCCGTACTCGCCCAGCGCGGCGTCCCGCCCGAGTCGCTTGCCGAAGCCTGCGGGGTGGACCCCAAGACCGTCAGCCGCTGGCTGGGCGGGCGCGTACCCCATCCGCGGCACCGCTTCCGTGTCGCGCAGCACCTGCGGGTGGAGGAGACGTTCCTCTGGCCCGCCCCGCAACCCCGGACCGGCCGCCCCGCCGCAGGATCAGGCGCCGAACTCGTCGGCACCTACGCCAACCGCGCCAGCGTCCCCCGCGAGATGTGGCTCTCGCTGCTTCGGGAGGCCCGGAAGGAGATCGGCGTACTCGTCTTCTCCGGCACCTTCTTCGCCCAGTCCAACCCGCACGTCGCCAAGATGCTCGCCGAGCGCGCGGCCGACGGGGTACGGGTCCGCCTGTGCTTCGGCGACCCGGCGGGCCGGGCGGTCGCCGTCCGAGGCCGGGAGGAAGGCATCGGCGACACCCTCGCCGCCAAGATCCGCGCTTCCCTGACCTACTACCGCTCCCTGCTCTCCGAGGAGGGATGCGAGGTGCGGCTGCACGACACCACGCTCTACACGTCGATGTTCCGCTACGACGACCACCTGCTGGTCAACCCGCACATCTGGGGCCAGCCGGCCAGCGCCAACCCCCTGCTCCACCTCAGGAGAGTCGACGCCTCCGGGTGGTTCGACAACTACGCTCAGAGCTTCGACGCCGTCTGGGCCGGTGCCCGGCCCTGGACGCCCGACCAGGAGGGGATGGCCGCCCATGGGCAGGACTGAGTACTACCACGATCCCGACGCCCCCAAGGCGAACACCCTCATCCCCGCCAGCAACCTGCTCGTCGTCGACGCGGACGGCGCCATCCTGCTCCAGCGCCGCCGCGACACCGGCCAGTGGGCCCTGCCCGGCGGCGCCCAGGACATCGGCGAGACGGCCGCCCAGTGCGCGGTGCGCGAATGCCTGGAGGAGACCGGCATCGTCGCCGAGATCACCGGCTTCCTCGGCGTCTACACCAACCCCCACCACATCGTCGCCTACACCGACGGCGAGATCCGCCAGCAGTACGAGACCACCTACATCGGCCGCCCCGTCGGCGGCGAGCCCACGATCAACGACGAGGCCGACGGCGTCCGCTTCGTTCCCCCGGCCGACCTCGACCGGTACGACATCCACCCCAGCATGCGCCGGCAGATCGGCGACTACCTCGCCGGCACCTACCCCCGCCTGGACTGAGCTGCCAGCGCATCCTCCACCCGCTCCACCGCGGCGAAGATCTCCGGCGCCGCCCGACGGATGAACCGCCCCACCACACTGTCGTCCCCGTAGCGGCCCCGGATCTCGGCCACCCGCTCCTCGGCGGTGGTCCGCTCCCCGTCGGGCGTCGTCGTCATGTCGCAGTAGACCAGCGCGTCCACCAGCAACTGGTCCTCCAGCAACGGGAACTCCGCCTCCAGCACCTCCCGCAGCCCGCGCTCCTCGGCCTCCAGCAGCGCGAACGAGTGGTTCGCCACCAACCGCACCAACTGCTCGCCCGCACCATGCTCATCACGCAGGAACCGAGCCCCGTCCAACGGATGGAACCCTGTCTTCGTCAGCCGTGGCGCGTATCCGACATCGTGCAGAGTGGCAGCAGCAACGAGCAGGGATGCCCCCTTGCCGAGTGCCTGGCTTACTTCGACCGCGCGTTCGGCCACTCCTCGCGTATGTGCCCACCGTCGTGGAAGCGCAGTGCTGAGTTCGGCTTGCGCTACCTGCGTCGACCACTCCACAGCCAGATCGCCCATATCGCACTTCCTGCCCTGGAGGGTTCCTGGCCACGCCACGCTGCACACCCTGTGACTCAGCGGCGTATGTGTCATGTCTCGTGAAGCTGATTGGCAGCTCTTCACAGAGATCACCTACGCCCGACAAGCCCCTTTCGGTAGCATGCTCCGAACCGGGGGGCCGGCTGATGTGGGGCGATTAGTAGCGCACTCAACACGTGAAGCCCGAGAAGTCCTACCACATGCGGCTCCCCCGGAGCACAGAAGAATCGACCGCACAGGACTGACCGGATGCACCGGGTACGGAGCGTGAAGATGGACTTCGACGTCGCCGCTCCCGACCCTGCCGGCATGGTGGCGTCGCTCAGTTCGCTCGGCTACTCGCTTCCTGCCGCCATCGCAGATCTCGTGGACAACAGCGTCTCGGCAGAGGCCAAGAACATCGACATCGACTTCACGTGGGACGGACAGAGCTCCTGGATCGCGGTGACGGACGACGGTAAGGGGATGACGGAACCCGAACTGGTGACCGCCATGACGGTGGCTGCCCGCGGTCCGTCCGCCGAGCGGAGCGCCACGGATCTCGGTCGTTTCGGGGTGGGGTTGAAGTCCGCCTCCTTCTCCCAGTGCCGCAAGCTCACCGTCGCCACAGTCAGGGACGGGATCTGGCACATCCGAACGTGGGACCTCGGTGTCGTTGAGCACTACAAGGAGTGGCGGCTTCTCCGTGACCCCGGCGGCACGACCACGTCCCTACTGCGTCGTGTTACGGGAAGCATGCAGCACGGGACCGTCGTCCTGTGGGAGCAGCTCTCCGGCTACTACAACACCGCCGTGGCCGGTGATGACGAAAAGACACAGGCCCAGTTCTATGCCGAGGCAGAACGTACCGAAGCCCACCTCTCAATGGTTTTCGCCCGTTTCCTGCAGCCCCCGGCCCGGCGCCGGATCCGGGTTCGCGGCTCCGACCTCTCCCCGTGGGACCCGTTCCTGTCCACGCACCCGTCGGTACAGCGGATTCCCTGGGAGCCTCTGCCACTGGGATCGGAGTCGGTTCGTGTGGAGCCCTTCGTCCTCCCGACGGCACAGCGTCTCTCGAAGGCCGAGTACGAGTCGGCTGCCGGGCCCAGGGGATGGCTGGGGCAGCAGGGGTTCTACGTCTACCGTCGTGACCGCCTGATCCTGGCTGGCGACTGGCTGGGGATCCGCGGCCTGCGGCGCGAGGAGAAGTACAACCTCGCGCGGATAGCCGTGGACATCCCGGCGGAGGCCGACGCTGACTGGGGCGTGGACGTGCGCAAGGCGAGCGTGGTTCCCCCCGTCTCCTTGCGTCGTCACCTGGAGAGGATCGCCAAGCACACCCGCGAGATGGCCGCCCGTTCCGCACGACAACGTGGTCAGGTGGTCTCACGGGCACACGGTGACCCGCTGAAGTTCGCCTGGAACGTGAAGCGTCAAGATGGCCGAATCCTCCTGCGCGTCAACAGAAAACACCCCCTGGTGAAGGCAGCACTGCACGGCCAGGGCTGCAGTCCGGACGTTGTCCGCTCAATGATCCGCCTCCTTGAGGAAACGGTCCCGGTAACGGCGCTTCGCGTGCTTCACGAGACCGACACGGTCGACGACCCCGAGCCCTTCGGCGGTCCGGGGCCGGCCACTCCGGAGACCGTCGGCATCGCCCGCCAGGTGTACGAGGCACTCGTGGGGCAGGGCCGCTCCCCTGAGGACGCCCGGGAAGTGCTCAGCTCCATGCCTCCCTTCGACGAGCAACAGGGTTTCTGGAACTCCTGACCAACCTGGTAACTGCCTACTCCCAACCGACCGGCCGCTGGAGGTCGCTGTGAGCACCGCCCCCGAAGACAGTCTCGAAAAGGCCGAGCAGACCGCGGTGCTGCTCCTGCCGGGCGACCGCCAGGCAACGCCGGCCGAGGTGGACTTCGCCGTGAACACCGCAGTCAGCATCCTCGCTGCTCAGGGGATCACAGTGGAGCGGGACCAGGTGCGGAAGGTGCTCGAGGCTCGGGCTTCCGTGTTCCAGGCCGATTCTTCCGCGATGAAGAACGACGAGGGCCACGTCCCCTGGCTCGCCGACGCGAAGGCCGACCGGAAGTGGGACTTCTGGGACCGCTACCGGCGCTACCTCCTGAGCGTCTCCAAGCTTCCGACGCAGGTCGTGCGCCGACTCGACCAGAGCACCGACGACGTCCTCGGCGAGCTGGAAGACCCTCAGCGGGAGGGCACCTGGCGCCGGACCGGGCTCGTGATCGGACAGGTCCAGTCCGGCAAGACAGGGCAGTTCATCGGGCTCGCCGCGAAGGCGGCCGACGCCGGTTACCGGCTCATCGTGGTGTTCGCCGGGATCCACAACGATCTGCGCAGTCAGACCCAGCTCCGTATCGACGAAGGGCTCCTCGGGTTCGACACCCAGTACCAGTTCCGCTCGGATGACGACGCGCACCGTCATATCGGTGTCGGCGCGATGTCGCACGGCAAGCGCCTGAAGGCCGCGTCGCTCACCACCAGCCACGAGAAGGGGGACTTCGCCCGGAAGACAGCGGTCTCCGCGAACGTCCCGGTGGGTAGCGTCCCGGTGGTCCTCGTGGTCAAGAAGAACCGCCGGATCATCGACAACCTGCGCGACTGGGTAATCGACAACCACGGCGTGGAGGAGCCGGAGACCGGCCGGATGGTCGTTCCCGACCTCCCCTTGTTCGTGATCGACGACGAAGCCGACAACGCCGGGGTGAACACCTCCAAGGACCCCGACACCAACCCGTCGGCGATCAACAAGGCCATCAGGCGGTTGGTCAACAGTTTCACGAAGGCGTCCTACGTCGGCTACACCGCGACTCCCTTCGCGAACATCTACATCAGCCCCGACACCGACCATGACGAGCTGGGCCCCGACCTCTTCCCGGAGAGTTTCATCCGCGCCCTGCGTGCGCCGTCCAACTACCTCGGTCCGGAGCGTCTCTTCGGTCTGCAGACCGACGGCGACGAGGAGGACATCGAGCCGCTGCCGCTCATAAGGCATATCAAGGACACGGACCTCTGGGTGCCGGACAAGCACAAGTCCCACCACCAAGTGCCCGACTTCCTGCCCAAGTCGCTACAGCGTGCCCTCCGGTCCTTCGTCCTGGCCTGCGCGGCACGCCGAGCACGCGGACAGGTCGCCGTACACAACTCCATGCTGGTGCACGTGACCCGCTTCACCGCCGTACAACAGCAGGTCCGCGATCAGATCGACGCCCACGTACGTCTGCTCTTCGACGTCCTCCAGGACAGGTTCAGCAGTGCCCGTGAAGAACTCGAGGAAGAGCTGCAGCTGCTGTGGGAGGAGGACTTCGTCCCCTGCACCGAGAACATGACCGGGAACAGACTCGACTGGGAGGACGTGGAATCCCATCTCCACGCCGCTCTCGCGAAGATCACCGTCATGGCCGTCAACGGTGCGGCGAAGGATGCCCTCCAGTACTACGAGCGCCGGGAGACCGGTCTGTCGGTCATCGCCGTCGGCGGCGAGAAGCTCTCCCGCGGTCTGACCCTCGAAGGGCTGTCGGTCAGCTACTACCTGCGTGCCTCCAAGACGTACGACACCCTGCTGCAGATGGGCCGCTGGTTCGGTTACCGCCCCCGCTACGAGGACCTGTGTCGGCTGTACACGACACGTACGCTGCAGCGCCAGTACGCAGAGATCACCGCAGCCACCGACGAACTCCGGCGCGACATCGAGGAGATGTCCGCGGTGGGACTCACCCCACACGAGTACGGCCTCAAGGTCAGGACCTCGTCGCTCGGCCTGGGCATCACGGCCTCCAACAAGATGAGGCAAGGCACGCGTGTCCGCCTCAGCTACTCCGGTGAGCTTCCCGAGACGACCATCTTCGACCTGTCCGAGAAGGTGGTTCGCCACAACCACGAGCTTCTCGGGTCGTTCATCGCACGCCTCGATGTTCTCTCCACCGGGAAGGTGGACAAGCGGAGCGGGAGCATCACCTGGGGTGGCATCGCGGCCTCGGATGTCACCGAGGGTTTCCTCGACTCCTACCTCACCGACCGACACGCCCAGCGGGTTCGTCCGGCCTTCATCGCGGAGTACGTACGCCAGTGTGCCAGGCAGGGCGAGCTGGGAAACTGGACGGTCCGCCTCGCCAGCCGACTGTCCGAGGGAGAAGCGGTCGAGATCGCGGGCCATTCCATCGGTCTCATCACACGCAGCCACTCCAAGTCTTCAGAGGTCGTTCCCGGCCGTTACACGATCAAGCGTGTACTCAGCCCCGCCGACGAGCTCTGCGACCTGACCGAAGAACAGTTCAATCATGCGTTGAAGGCCACGAAGGAGGCCGCGAAGGGGAAGCTCAACAGGAAGGGTGAACCACTCGACCCCGACACCCCCCGCGGTCGGCCTCTACGTCATCAGCGCCGTGCTGACCAGCCGTTGCTTCTGCTGTATCCCCTCAGCCCTGCCGAGGTGGCCAAGTCGTCGGGGAACCCCGAGCCGGTCGCTCCCCTGGTTGGGTTCGCCATCAGTTTCCCCTTCTCCCGTCACCAGTTGAAAACCGAGTACGTGGTCAACGACATCTGGTTCAAGCAGGACATGGAGTTCGACGACTTCGAGGACGAAGAGTGATCGACGAGAGCGTATGGCAGGAGCTGGAGGTCCATCAGCAGACCCCGGGCAGGTCCACCAGGCGGCTCCACCCCGATTCCCCGCACGACATCCAGGTGTCGGTGACGCACCCCGCTCTCCGGCGGATGCTGCTGCTCGGCACCGACGCCAGGACCGCCGACACCGTACGGCAGGAGATTCACGAGCTGCCGGCCACCCGTGGCCTGCAGCTGAACCTGTCGTCGGTGTCCGGCAACCACTACGAGCTCCAGGTCGTGCTCACCGACGACGAACTCACGGAGGTGTTCTCTCCCCTCGTCACGGACATTGCGGACGTGGTGCGAGACGCACCGACCACCGAGACGGCGGCGGAGGCCGCGGTTCGCCGCTACGTCCGATGGCAGCAGCTGCTGCGCTCCGTGTCGCGCGAGGGTCTTTCCCGGCAGGCCCGGTGCGGCCTGTTCGGTGAACTCCACTTCCTCCTCGAGTACGTGCTTCCGGCTGTGGACCAGCACACGGCCGTCAGCTCCTGGACCGGCCCCCGGCAGACGAACCAGGACTTCCAGTTGCCCGGCGCCGCGGTCGAGGTGAAGACGACCACAGCTCGCTCACCCCGGACGGTCCAGATCGCGAGCGAGCGGCAGCTGGACACGGCCGACTCGACGCCCCTCGCGCTGGCTCACGTCGTCCTCGACGACCGGCAGCGAGGGCTCGGCAGGAGCCTGAACGCCTTGGTGGACGAGATACGGGCCCGTCTGACCTCGCCGTCCGCCTCCCAGCGCTTCGAGAGCCTGCTGGTCCAAGCCGGTTACCTGCCGAACCAGCGGGACCTCTACGACCACGATCGCTACACCCTGCGTCGCAGCGAGTTCTGGACGGTCGGGGAGGGTTTCCCCAGAATCGTCGAGGCCGAACTGCCGCCCGGGGTAGGCAACTGCACCTACACCATCGACGTGTCGGCCTTGGTCGCCCACAGCGTGACCGCCGAAGCACTGGTCGATCTGATCCGAGGAACCAATGGCTGAGCACGACCTCTACGAGTACTCACGCGCCCTGGTCACCGACATCCAGGCGCTAGCGGATGCCGAGGGCGGCTCGATCCCGAACACGTTCACTCAGCACGTACTCGAGATCCTCGAGGAAGCCGGTGTCGTCACCGATGCCGCACTCGCGTACCACTCCTCCCGGGGACTGGAGATCTACGGCTACGGTCTGCCCGAGGACGGTTCCAGCCTCGACCTCTACACCACGGACTTCAACCTGACCCCGTTGAGCAGCAAACTGACCAAGGCCGAGTCCGACAGGCTGTTCCGCAGGCTGTTCGCGTTCCTGGGCAAGCACGAGACCATCCGCCCCAACCAGGAGGACAACACCGATGTTCACGACATGTGCATCGGTGTGGAGAAGGCGCTGTCGAGCGTTCCGAAGATCCGCCTCTTCCTCCTCAGCAACAGGGTCAGCACGACGAGCGCCCCGGAGCCCAGGGAGTTCGAGGGCATCCCTGTCACGCACGAACTCTGGGACCTTGCGCGGCTCCACAGGCACGAGACCTCCGGGAGCATCGGCGAGCCCATCAAGGTGGCCTTCGACCGGCCCCTTCCCTGCCTGGCAGCACACAGCGACGAACCGAACTACTCGGTCGTCCTGGCCGTCATCCCCGGCCGACAGCTTGCCGAGCTGTACAAGGAGCACCGGACCCGGCTGCTCGAACTCAACGTCCGGTCCTTCCTCCAGACCCGCGGCGCCGTGAACAAGGGCATCCGCGACACCCTGCTGAACGCTCCGGGCCGCTTCCTCGCCTATAACAACGGCGTGACCGCCACCGCCTCGGACGTGGACTTCGAGACCGACGAGTTCGGCAGTCCCGTCGCCATCAGGAGCATGACCGGCCTCCAGATCGTCAACGGCGGTCAGACCACCGCCTCGCTGCACCACGTCCTGACCCGTGACAAGCGGGACCTGGACGGGGTTCATGTGCAGATGAAACTCACGATCGTCGATCCCGCGCACCTGTCCGAGATCGTTCCGAGGATCTCCCAGTACTCCAACACCCAGAACAAGGTGACGTTGGTCGACTTCAGCTCGAACCACGAGTTTCACGTCGCCTTCGAGCGCGTCTCCCGCAGCCTGTGGGCCCCTGCGACCGACGGCAGCGGTCAGGAGACGCGATGGTTCTACGAGCGGGCACGGGGCCAGTACACCGACAAGTCCGCCGAGTACGAGACCCGTGCCGCCCAGCGCAAGTTCAAGCTGATCACGCCGAGCCGGCAGAGGTTCAGTAAGTCCGACCTGGCCACCTTCATACACTCTTGGGAGCAGCTCCCGTACTGGGTGAGTCGCGGCGCCCAGAAGAACTTCGCGCACTTCATGGAGCGGATCGAGAAGTCCGATCCGGTCGTGGACGTGCAGTACTGCAAGCGCGCCATAGCCACCGCCCTCCTGTTCCAGGCTGCCGACCGGATCGCCCGTGCGCACTCGGCCGGCAGCCACAAACGGCTGATCACGACCTACACGGTCGCCCGGCTCTCTCTCGCCGCCGAGAAGCGGATCGACCTCGACCGGATCTGGAACGAGCAGGGCACCACGGACGCACTGAGGGGCGCCCTCGACGAACTCTGTCCCTTGGTCATGGAGACGGTGATCTCCAGCGACCGACACGTGTCGGAGTGGGCGAAGAAGCCCGACTGCTGGGACGAGGTGTCCCGCATCCCGTGGACTCTCCCCGCCGCACTGGCCGCCGAGCTCACAGCCGAGCCCTTCGAGATCGCCTCTCTCGAGAGCACAGAGTCCGACGAGGCCGAAGCCGCCGTTGAGGCCATCCCCAGCGAGGAGTGGCGGGCTCTCGCGGACTGGGCCCGCGAAGGCCGGGTCCTGCGCTCTGTCGACAGACAGCTCGCCGACCGTGTCGCGCAGCGTCTGTCCCAGGGGCGACGGGTCGTCGGGGCCCAGGCAAGGCAGGCGATGGAGGTCTACGAAGAGGCCCTGCGGCAGGGATTCCACCCCGTACCCGTCAGCCTCGACCAAGAGACTGCATGAGCGCGGCAGTCCCGGAAGAGCTGGGGCTGCCGTTACAGGGTTCCCTCGCCCAGCAGGTCGTTGATCGCATCTTCTGCACGCCTCAGTGCGATGCGTCCGTCTCCGTCGCTGAACGCGACAAGTGCGGCGCCTGGTGCAATACCGGCTTCGGCCAGCAGGCCGATCGGCAGCTCGACACGGCCCTGGTCATCGACACGGAGTTCGGCTGGTTCTCGGAGCATGAGGAGAGTGTGGCACTCTCCGTCTCGGAGGGTTGGAAAGGCTAAAAAGATGATCATGACCGAAGGCGGCAGAACGCCGGGGCAGCAGTGGGTCGCCACTGCTGAAGGGGAGCACCTTCGTGGTCGACGGGTGAGGGACACCAAACCCGAGGTCGCTCTCAGGAGGGCAGTGCACCGGCTGGGTCTCAGGTTCCGTCTCCAGCGGAAGGTGGCGCCACGATGCACGGCTGACTTCGTGCTCCCCGGGCGTCACATTGCCGTTTTCGTAGATGGCTGCTTCTGGCACGGTTGCCCCGAGCACACTCCGAAGGAGTTCAGAGGGCCCAATGCCGCACTCTGGCAGAGGAAGATCGAAGCCAACAGAGAACGCGACCGCCGTAACACGGCGCAGGCCACGGCAGCCGGGTGGACCGTGGTTCGGATCTGGGAGTGCGAGATCCGCCGCGACGTGGAGGGTGCCGCACAGCGGGTGGCTGAGACTGCTGGCTCGAACGGCTCGGAGTGACGCCGCCGACCGGTCAGTCCTGAGGGATGGCCAGGGTCAGCTGGTCATAGGGCAGCTCTGGCCGACGAGCACAGTGCGCGACGAGCGGACACTCCGAGCACCTGGGCTGCTCGTCCCTGCACAGATCCCTACCGATGAGTCGAATCGCACCCATGCGCAGTGGAGCATCCTTGCCTGCGCCCACGAGCTTCACCAGATTCACGCGGCCCTCGCTGAGGCGATTCGCGTGGTACGTTTCGACACCGTTCACGCGAGCTGCAACCCGCAGCGTGCTCTGGCCGACCAGCATGAGGTCCTCTCCGATCAGCAGTCGGTAGAGGGATGCCTCGGCCGGCTTCATGGCCACCTTGGCGGGTACGTCGAAGCGCTTTTTCCACTGCCAGTCGTAAGGCTTGTCCACCAGCGGTGCCAAGCGGTCGAGGCGGGACCGGACAGTCGTCGTGGGCGCTACGTCGATCAGTTTCTTGAACAGTGCCGCGGTGAGTGTCTTCGACCTCTTGACGGTGGTCATCAACTCCGCCATCACGACTGGCTTGATCTTCGCACCGGAGAGTACGGCTACCACGGCAGCGTGGAGCGGTACCGGCTCCTCACCAGGCAGCTGATACCAGTCACCGCCTTCGCGCCTGCGCTTCGCCCAGTCCGTGAGGTCGTTCCTGACCTCACGCCAGCGGGGCTTGAGACCGACGGACTCCGCCACGTCATCAACCGGCTGGAGTACCTCGGCAGCAGCCTCTCCCAGAAGCGGAGGTACAGCGTTTCCGATCTGCCGGAAGGCGTCGCTCCGGGTGCCGGCAAACCGGAAGTGATCCGGGAACGTCTGCACGCGTGCGGCCTCCCGCACGGTGAGGGTTCGTAGTTGCTCCGGGTGGATGTACCAGTAGCCGTCCTTGGCGATGTGAGCGGTGATCGTACGGCTCAGCTCGTCCCACGCCAGCTTCTTGTACTTGTCCGTGTACTTTTCGGCGCTGTACCGCTGGTACCCCTTCTCGTCCTCGGTCAGCTTCTCCTGAAGCTGGGAGTACTTCGTGTCGGATTCCATGACCTCGAAAATCCGGTGGTCGTCCTTCCGGACCCTCCGGGTCATGTGATCCCAGACCACACCACGCGGCGCCTTTTCGCGCATCTTCATGGCGAAAGGCGACAGTTTGTGAGGCTTCCGGTACTTCAGTACCCGCTCTCCCACCCGCTCCGTGGGGACGACCTCCAGCTCGGGCAGGTCACCGATGGCGTCGCGCAAGGTGGTGCGCCGGGAGTCGGGCTTCCGCCAGGTGAAGTCGTCGACGTCCTTCCTCGCCAGGAGGATGAGACGCTTCCGGTGTTGCGGGACACCGTAGTTCCACGCGTCAACAAGCCGCACCTGTGTCGCGTAGCCGAGCTCCTCCAGCTCGTCCTCAATCGTCCGGATGACGAAGAAGTCGTCGTGAAGCCCCATGTCGGGGACGTTCTCCATGAGAACCGCCCGCGGACTGATCCGCTTCACCATGTCCAGGTAGGCGCTCCAGAGCTCCTTGCGGCGATCTTCGGGATCGCGGCCATGGTTTTTGACCAGATCACGGATCTTGTTGCGTCCGGCCCTGCTGAAGGGCTGGCAGGGAGGTCCTCCAGCTACAAGGTCGATCGCGGCTGGCTTGAGGATTGTTTCAAGCCGGTCGCGTTCAGCAGGGTCACCAAGATCCATCTTCAGACTGAGCCCCGGGAAGTTCGCCCTGTGGGTTTCCAGCGCTCGCTCGTCGAAGTCGACGGCTGCTGCTGTAGTCCATCCCGCGCGCTCGAGGCCAGCGCTCAGTCCGCCGGCGCCGGAGAAGAGATCGACAGCCAGCCTCTTACCCTTGCCGAAGCCCTTCAGCCAGTCCTGGAAGCTGTCCGGGGTGCAGCTGTGGTCGTTGGGGTCCAGCTTGAGGTAGTCGCTGCGTTCGAGAGGTACGCCGTAGTGCCCCTGCTTCACAGCACAACCCTTCGTACGCATGACATGAACCGGGACCAGGAGATCACAGAAGCGCTGGTGGAAGCAAGGATTCCAACGAAGTGAACCTGTGGAAACCTGCTGCTCACTCACCGCGCGTCCCAGCTACCGCGGATCCTCGGAACCCCCCGCACCCCAGGTCCGAGTTGGTGCTCTGTGGACTCTGAGACGACCAATCGTAAACGACTGAGAGATGATGATCCTCATTGGTTCAACGAGGGACTTCAGCAGAGACACAGTTGCCAGGTTTTCCCAGCTCAGCCAGCTGACGTACCAGCTGGTCCCTCGGACGGGCAAGCTGGGAGAAGCTTGGCCTGCTCCGATGGACATCCGAGAGCAGGACTTGAGCCCTTCGGAAGCATGCTCACCGCAGGGATCGCGGGGAAGAAGGAGTCGCGCCGTCGTCGCTCGTTCACTCCGGGCCTCAAAGCCGAGGTTGCCGAGCTGTGCCGACGCAGGGACCTCTCGGTCGGCCAAGTTGCCAAGAGCCTCGACCTGACCGAGACCACGGTGCGCGGTCGGACCAAGGAGACCGAAGTCGGCTCGAGCAAGCGGGAGAGCCTGACCACCACACCGCTGGCACCCGTCAAACCAGAACAAACTCAGCCAACCACCCACCAGACAGACTGGCAACGAAACCGGGACCGAAGACAGGCGGCCGTGGTAGTCCTGAAGCCACGCTACTGCGATGAACGGACGACGAGGGGCATGGACATCTCCGATCTTGGTGCACTGGTCATCACACGCCGCAGTGGAAACGAGCCGATAACGATCGGCGACGCGGCCGTGGGCACACTCGGCGAGTTCTGGAGTTGGGCGTGCTCAGATCTGGCCAACAACACCATGCGCGGCGTCCTGGCCGAGTACCTCGTGGCCACGGCCTTGGGCGCCGCCGCAGGCACCCGCACCGAATGGGACACCGTCGACATCCGCACGCCTGAGGGCTGGCGCGTCGAGGTGAAGTCAGCGGCCTACCTCCAGTCGTGGACACAGTCCCGGCTGTCGGACATCTCGTTCTCCATCGCACCGGCATCCGGCTGGGACGCCCAGACCGGTACCGCCTCGGCCGATGTGTTGCGCCGTTCAGACGTGTACGTCTTCTGCCTCCTGCACCACCAGGACAAACAGACCCTCAACCCGCTGAACCTCGACCAGTGGACTTTCCACGTCCTGCCCACCCGCGTACTCGACGAGCAGTGCCCCGGCCAGAGAACCATCCGACTCTCCAGCCTGGGGTTTCTCAGTCCGCTGAAAACCTCGTTCGGCGGCCTGCACGAGGCAGTGGCCGCGTGCGCCGACAGCATCCATGGCTCCTGAGCGACCATGTGCTGCCTGGGCCGCCCCGGTCACGAACAGTTTCACGTCCACCTCGGCGAGCTGCCGGAGGCGGCCCTTCCACATGCGGTGTACTGCCAGGCATTTCAAGAGTGTCCATCACCCGAAGATCATCCTTCCGACATGATGCCGAGGTCTCCACGCTGGGAGCCGCCTGGGAGCCGACCTGTTCCCCAGGCCCCTCCCAGGCCACCCGAGAGCAACCGTGCCTCCCTCTCTGACCTGCTGAAACGTCATCGCAGCCGGTAAGATCAACAACCGGACCTCATTCGGGACGAAGAGGTCGTGGGTTCAAATCCCGCCACCCCGACAGCCGAAACACCAGGTCAGGGGCCTGATCCGCACAGCGGATCGGGCCCCTGCCGGGTTTCCGGGGACTGTTTGGGAACCATTCGGGAGCTGAGCGCGGGAAACGGCTCCCAGTCAGTTTCTGAGGCAGGCGCGGGATTCCAGGAGCGGAACGCGATGCTCTGGTCCGCGTCATGGGCTCGGGACGCCGGTCTGACACCGCCGGGCGGACGATGGGGCAGAGTGGATCATCTCTTCACAGTTGCGGGTCGTTCGGCGACTCCGGTCTCACCCACTGGACTGGCCGCAGAAGGGCTGTTCGAACGACAGCACCTTCAGGAGTGGGTAATCGACAACCCGCAGATCCTCGGGGAGTCGGTACTGGTGATCACCGCGGAGTTCGACCGGTGGACCGACATGGACGGGGTTCCGGCGCGGGGCCGGCTGGACATCCTGGGGTTGGACGTCACGGGACACCTCGTGGTGGTCGAGCTGAAGCGGGGAACGGCCGACCGGGATGTCCACCTCCAGGCGATCGCCTACGCCGCTCTGGTGTCCCGTTTCGACCTCGACACTCTGGCCCAGGCACATCGCGACTTCCTCGCGAGCAGAAAGCAGGCCCTCGACCTCGAGGCTGTAGGCAGCGCCTCCTGGACCATGTCGACGGGGAGTGGAGCACGGAGCTGCTCCAGCGGCCCCGGCAGGTGGTCACCGCCGCCGACTTCCCAAACAGGTCACCCACACCGTGGTGTGGCTGTCGGAGCTGCGGCTGACGCCTCGGCACGGCGTGACGGAATCCATCCGCGAAGCCATCGCCGCGTGGGTGGGCGAGGACGACAGCCGCGCGACAGCCACCTGGAGCAACAACACCGCCAAACCCCTGGTCCGGGAAGCCGACAGCAAGGCCTGTACACCGACCGGACTGGCCAACCACATCTTCCACAGCGTGACCGAGCGGAAAGCCGACGGCATCCAGGCACAACCTGGTGGGTCGTCGACACCAGCCACGTACCGGACGATGTCGGCCCCGACGAGTGGGTGGCCCTGGCGGGCGCCGACCTCGCGTCCCTGGCCAAGCGGCTCAACGGCACGGGAAAGGACTGGACGGGCCTGCACAACTTGCCGGGAGCCATCCCGCCCGGGCGCTGGACCACGTACGGCGATGTCGCGACCGTCATCGGCAGCCACGCCGTCCCCGTCGGCACCCACCTCGCCACCTGCGACCAGTACCCCAACCCGTGGCGGGTCCTCAATGCGGCCGGGCGCGTCAGCACGGGCTTCCGGTGGGCCGACCCGACACGCACGGACACACCCGCAGACATCCTGACGGCCGAGGGCATCCGCTTCGACGGGGACACCGCAGCCCGGGAAGCACGCCTGCCGCTGGATGAACTCCAACGTCTTCCGGGCAGCTGACACCCTGTCGGAAGCTGTCGCGGTCCGACGAAACTGTGGCCTGTCGACGCGGCCTGGGATCCGGGTCTCGCCCCCGCCATGACCGCCCTCGGCGTCGCGCTCCACGAGGAGGCCACCCTTGACCTTCTGGTGGACGACCTGTCGGCCGGAGGTAGGAACGCCTGAAGGCGCACAGCAGATGCTCAGGGTGCGAGCCCGGTGCTCCGGAAGCCGACCGCCTACCTGATGTCGATCATCCGGACCGGCTGCCCGGTGGTGCGGGCGATGGTTTCGAAGTCCCGGTCGTAGTGCAGCAGTGTGAGTCCTGCTTCTTCCGCGGCCGCGGCCACGAGAAGGTCGACGGCTCCGGCACTGCGATGCTCCCCCTTGGCCGTGAGCCCGCGCTGGACGACGCGGGCGCGCCGGTAGACGCCGTCGGGCATGGGGCACCAGGTGAACTGGTTCAGTCGCCCCTGGATGGCTTCACGGTCCTTCTCGGAACGTGCGGAGTAGAGCACTTCCAGTTCGGTGAGGTCACACAGGGCGACCAGCCCGGCGCCCATCCGCTGCTCCCAGTCCTCGGTTGCCCGGCGCAGCAGGAGACGGACCAGGGCCGACGTGTCGATGAGGTAGTCGGCCACGCTCACCGGGCGGAACCACCTCGGTAGTTGCGCTTGTCGAGGAGGAGTTCGGCGTCAAGAGCGCCTTCGTCCGCGAGGTCCTGCAGTTCGTGCAGGGCGCGCAGACGGCGGTTGCGGGCCACGATCTCCCGCAGGGCGGTGTTGATGGTGTCCCGCTTCGTGGAAGTGCCCAGCTCCTTTGCCGCTGCCTCCAGGGCGTCGTCGTCGAGGTCGATGACGGTTCTGCTCATGAGCACCACCTTCATATACATCAATCAATGTATCAATATACATGACTCAATGTATCACGGGGCGGTCCAGGCCGGCCCGGACGTCTGCGGACCGGTGAGCACACCACTGACAGCAGGAGGCAAGGTCCCCCGCGGCCGAGGCGGACCGATTCCGGTCCGGTGCGAGCAGGTCTCGCCGGTGCCGTCTACGCCGCACCGGCTGCCTCGGCCGCAGCCGCCGGCTGAAGCAGCCGGGCCAGTTCCTCACGCCCGCGCCTGATGACATCGAGCGCCGATGCCGGATCCGTACCCGGCGGCAACGGAGTATCGGTGAGCACATCCGTAAGCGTGTACCGGCCGAGCAGCCACCGCTGCAGTGCACGCCAGTCGGTTCCCCGGTTGAAGGGGAGGTTGTTCGCCCATGGCGATGCCTCGTATCGGGTGCCGTCGGCGCCGTTCGCGTGGAGCAGCCCGGAGCGGCGCACCAGGCACGGGAAGCAGACGCCGCAGTTGGCGACGGGAGGGCCGCCGCTGCGGCGGGTGGGCGGCTTGCCGCAGCTCAGGGTGGACTCCAGGTCTGCCGGGGTGAGGCCCGCGTCGCGCCCTGCCCTGCACACCTCGCCTTTCGTCAGCTGAGCCAAGGGATTGACCACCCGTACCGCGCTCCCGGCGTCGCTCACGGCGGCAATCACAGCGTTCAGACCGGCCAGCGTCCACGGGTGCACGGAACGGGTGGAGCAGGCGGCCGAACGCGCGGGCGTCAGAGGTGGATTGAGGGCGAGCTGGCCGTTCTCGGGGATGTGGACGGTGGCCACTCCGTGCGCGGTGGCGGCACGGATCGCTCCCGCCGCGTACAGCAGGCCGCGGGTGCGGGAGGAGGTCTCCAGCCGCAGCCCGGAGCCGTCGCCCGCCGGGGTCTGGCTCATCGGTAGCAGCATCACCGGCCGTGGTCCGCCCAGTCGCTCGACGGCCTTGTACACCCGCTGCTGGAGACGCAGCAAGCCGATCTCACGGAACATGACGAGCAGCAGCGGCCGGGGGTTGTCGGCGCGCGAGCGGGTGGCGGCCCAGCTGAGGGAATCCAGTCCACCGGAGAACAGCGCGACTTCCGAGGCACGAGGGTCGTCGGGGAAGATCATCGCCTCCTCGACCCGATGGCCGGTGAGAGGCCGGAAGTCCACATTCCAAAGGTCCCCCGTGAGGATCTGGAGGAGCGCGGTGAAGTGGGTACGGACGGCTGCGCTCTGCCACCGCTCGTACTCCGTGACGGGCACGGTGAGGCTGATGCGGCGGGTCCACCGGTCCCGGACGCCGGTCCGGCGTACGTGTTTGTCGGCGATGAACGCGGCCCTGGCGACGCGGAACAGGTCCTCGGCCCAGTCGGGGACCGGACCGGGCAGGTGGTGCCGGCCGGTGATGCGGCGCTCCTTCTCCTGGAAGTCCTCCTCGCCGATCTCCGTCCATCGGGCATCGTGCGGCCGATCCCCGCGGTGGCCACGCCACCAGAGGAAATGGTCGGAACCGGTCATGCCGCGGCTCCCTCTTCTCCGGTGGTCTCGTCAGTGATCAGGCCGAGTGCCCTGCCGACCGCCCGCGGTACCAGCGACGCGGCGATCTCGGGAAGCACGGCTGACGGATCCTGTGCACCGCCCACTACCGGCTGCGCGGTGTCCACGGTCTCTGGGAGATCCGTCGCTTCAGCGGCCACCTCGCAGGGATTCGGCACCAGATCCACCGTCTTCTCCGCGACCCAGTCGGCGATCCTGCCCTCCGGATCGGTCGCGATGAGCACCGGCACTGCCAGTTTGACGTGCTCGGCAACCACGGACCGGAGGAATTCCCCCACCATGTCGGCGAAGAAGATCTGGTAGAGATCGCACAGGATGCCCCAGGCGAAGCCGCCGTGCGCGGCACCCGCGTCCATGGCGTCGTCCAGTTCGGGGTGCCTGTCGCGGACATCGCGGACCGCAGCGGCCACACCCCTGCGCACCGCGGCGTCGGCGAGTGTGCCGCCGTCTCCGCCGACCTCTAAGACGAGACGTGCGACGAGCGCGTCCGCCGACTCGGCGCCCTCGGCGGCCAGCGAGCTCAGGGCCTCGGCGAGCCGCTCACCGGCCGCGCAGGCCGTGTCGTACAAGCCGAAAGCCGATCGATCGGCACGGAGCGTCTCGTGCAGGGCACGCAGATGGTCCGCGGCGATCTCCTCCAGACGCTGATCCGCGTTGCGCGAGTCCGCCCGCCAGCGCGCCAGCCGTCTCGCAGCGGAACTCCACCGGTCGCCATTCGGCCCCTCCCACCGCGTGGACGTCCCCACAGCACCCCCAGCCCGACAGTGTCCCTCCCCGCTCTTCGCAGTCATGGCATCAGACCGGACGATTCCCAGGTAGGGCGCGACTCGGCCAGGGCGGCGCGGACCGGACTGGGAGCCGTCTGGGAGCCAACCTGCCCCCGGAAAACCTCCGGAGCCACCCGAGACCACGGCAGTCCGACGCCCTGACCAGGGAAAATGCCATCCATGCTGGCAGGCTCGCCAACCGGACCTCGTTCGGGCCGAAGGGGCCGCGGGTCAGTCCGCCGCGGCCCCACCGGGCGAGCCGGCGGTGGCCGCGTCGCGCAGCGCCCTCAGCAGGCCGCGCAGGGCGGGCTGTTCGAGGGCGGTCTCCCGTACGGCCGCCGAGATCACCCTGACCGGTTCGGGGTTGCGGACCGGGCGTACGACGACGCCGGGATGCCGGACGCGCAGCCCCGGTCCCGGCATCGGACCGATGCCGAGGCCCGCCGCAGCGAAGCCCTGCGCGGTGGCGTAGTCCTCGCTCCTGACGGCGAAGTCGGGGCTGAAGCCGACCGCCGCGCAGGAGTCGGTCACCGGCTCCAGGCAGGGCCCGGACGGTTCACGCGGCTGGGGGTCGCTCGCCATCCTCGGCGCGGCCGCCGGTTATGCGGTCGCGTTCACCTACATGGGCCGCACCCTGGCCGGCAGGGGTACGCCCACCATCTCGCTCTCCGCCGCCCAACTCGTCGCAGCGGGCGCGCTGACCGCCGTCGCGGTGCCGTTCGACGGCCTGGAGGCGATCGACCCCGGCCCGGCCGCCCTGACCGCGGTCGTCGTCCTCGGTGTCCTCTGCACCGCGGTCACCTTCCACCTCACCCACCGGATCATCAACGACGAGGGCGCCACCGACGCCGCGGTGGTCGGCTACCTCCTGCCCGTGGTCTCCGTCCTCCTCGGCGCGGTCGTCCTGGACGAGCGTCTGAGCCTCCGGGTGGTGCTCGGCATGGCCGTGGTCCTCGTGGGCGTCGGGACGACGCGGCGGAACGGAGCGGTGTCCGCGTCCGCGGCGCCGGCCGGTGAGGGCGCGGTGGATGGTGCGTCCGCGGCCGCCGACGGCCGGGCCGCCCGCCGCGCGGCCCAGGGAGGCGGGCGATGACCTCCGGCTGATCCCGGTTGCGGTCGGCGCACCGCGCGCCGGCCGGTGAGACGCCCCCGTCCGCCCCGCCCCCGCCTTCCGGCCGGGGCGGCCGCACTTCCCGGGTTCGGGCGACGAGCGGCGGGAGATCACCTTCGGCCTGAAGTCGTACGCCGCGTGACGCGACCGGTGGCATTTCGAACCACCGGCCTGCCCCCCCACCGGGTCCCCGAGCCGAGTCGCGCGGCGGGGCTTGCCGAGTGGCCCGTGTTCGGGGAAGCAACGATCATGAACGGCGATCGGTGGCTTGAAATAGACGCTCTGGCAAGGATTTTGACGATGCATATGTGATGTGCATGTGCTTTGGCAAGGCTGTTCCAGCCGACGGATGATCAATACCCTGAGGCTGTCTGCCCGTCACGTCTTCGATGGAGCTCGCCTTGTCCGGTACGCAGCAGTTCCCCGACATACTCTCGCCCGAGTTCGCCGCCGATCCATACAGCGCCTACCGCGCGATGCGCGAGAGCGCGCCGCTGATCTGGCACGAAGCCACCCGCAGCTACGTCGTCTCCCGGTACGAGGACGTGGAGCGGGCGTTCAAGGACGGAACGTCGTTCACCACCGACAACTACGAGTGGCAGGTCGAGCCGGTGCACGGGAAGACGATCCTCCAGCTCAGCGGCCGCGAGCACGCGGTGCGCCGGGCCCTGGTGGCCCCCGCCTTCCGGGGCAGCGACCTGCAGAACAAGTTCCTGCCGGTCATCGAGCGCAACTCGCGCGAGCTCATCGACGCCTTCCGCCGCACCGGCAGGGTGGACCTGGTGGACGCCTACGCCACCCGCTTCCCCGTCAACGTCATCGCCGACATGCTGGGCCTGGACAAGGCCGACCACCCCAGGTTCCACCGCTGGTACACCTCGGTGATCGCCTTCCTGGGCAACCTCTCCGGCGACCCGGAGGTGATCGCGGACGGCGAGCGCACCCGGGTGGAGTTCGCCGAGTACATGATCCCCATCATCCGGCAGCGCCGCGAGAACCTGGGCGACGACCTGCTGTCCACGCTGTGCGCCGCCGAGGTGGACGGTGTGCGGATGAGCGACGAGGACATCAAGGCGTTCTGCAGTCTGCTGCTGGCCGCCGGCGGTGAGACCACCGACAAGGCGATAGCCGCCATCTTCGCCAATCTGCTGGCCCACCCCGAGCAGTTCGCCGCCGTGCGGGAGGACCGCTCGCTGATCGACCGGGCGTTCGCCGAGACCCTGCGCTACACCCCGCCCGTCCACATGATCATGCGGCAGACCGCGCAGGACGTGGAGGTCAGCGGCGGCACGATCCCGGCCGGGGCGACCGTCACCTGCCTGATCGGCGCCGCCAACCGCGACCCGGGCCACTACAAGGAGCCCGACTCCTTCGACATCTTCCGCGACGACCTGACGGCCACCACCGCGTTCTCCGCCGCGGCCGACCACCTGGCCTTCGCGCTGGGCCGGCACTTCTGCGTCGGGGCGCTGCTGGCCAAGGCGGAGGTGGAGATCGGCGTCAACCAGCTGCTGGACGCCATGCCGGACATGCGGCTGGCCGACGGCGCGGAGGTCGTCGAGCAGGGCGTGTTCACCCGCGGCCCCAAGGAGGTGCCGGTGGTGTTCACCCCCGCCGCCTGACCGGGCCGAGCCGGAGGGCGGGAGCGGCGAACGGCGAACGAGAACGGCAGCGGAAACGGAAACGGCCGTGCCGTCGCCGGAGCGGAGGGCTCCGGCGGCGGCACGGCCGGCCGTACGGGGGCCGGTGTGCGGCCCGCCGCAAGGACCGCCGCAAGGACCGCCGCAAGGACCGCCGCAAGGACCGCCGCGAAGAGGGCTACACCACGGGGGTGAAGGCGACCGGCAGGGAGGTCAGGCCCCGCATCCAGATGGACGGCCGCCAGGTCAGCTCCTCCGGCTCCACCGCCAGGACGATGTCCGGCAGCCGCTCCAGCAGCGTCTCCACCGCGGTGCGGGCGATGACGTCGGCCAGCTGGGGGGCGGGGTAGGGGCAGCGGTGCTCGCCGTTGCTGAAGCTCAGGTGGGCGGAGTTGACCTGCGCCCCCACATGCCCCTCGGGCCAGATCTGCGGGTCGGTGTTGGCCGCGGCCAGCCCCAGCACCAGGCAGTCGCCGGCCCTGATCTGCCGGCCGCCGAGCTGGATGTCGCGGACCGCCCAGCGGCCGATGAAGTTCTGCGTGGGGGTGTCCAGCCACAGCACCTCGTTGAGCGCCTGGCCCACGCTCACGCGGCCGCCGGAGACGTTGACGGCGAAGCGGTCGTCGGTGAGCAGCAGCCGCAGGGTGTTGCCGATCCAGTTGCCGGTGGGCTGCTGGGCGGCGGCGATGATGGAGATCAGGTCCTGCACGATCTCCTCGTCGGTCAGCCCGGCCGGGTCGGCGATCATGCGGGAGGTGACGTCCGGGCCGGGATCGGCGCGCTTCTCCGCGACCAGCCGCTGGATGCGCTCCTGGACGCGGACGTAGGCGGCGACCGGGTCGTCGCCCTCCGAGGCGTCCAGGGACATCCGCAGGTCCTCCACCAGGTCCTCGGTGTCGGACCCGGTGAGCGGCATGCCGCACATCCGGACCGCCGCGCGCATCGGCAGGGCGTGGGCGTACGCGGACATCAGCTCCGCCTGCCCGCTGCCCGCGAACTCGGCGAGGAGCTGCGCCGCGATCTCCTGGCAGTCCTGGGAGAACTCCAGCTGGTCCACCTCCTCCAGCGCCGCGCTGATGACGCCCGCGCGGCGCTGGTGCTCGGCGCCCTCGGTGAACAGCACCGACGGCTGGTAGCCGACGAACGGCAGCAGCGGCCAGTCGGCGGGGATGGCGGGCCACTGGTTCCAGCGCCGCGAGTCCCGGGCGAACAGCTCGTCGTGGCTGGTGACGTAGGAGACCTCGGCGTATCCGAGCACCAGCCAGGCGGGGATGCCGCCGTCCAGCAGCACGGGGGCGACCGTGCCGTGGTCGCGGCGCAGCGCGCGGTAGAGCTGGAAGGGCGTCTGCTGGTACTCCAGGCCGCTGAGCGGAACGGCGTCGGGGTGGGCCGCGGGGCAGCCGGGGGGCGGGGCGGCTGTTTCCTGGGCGGGCTGGTCGGACTGGGCGGGCTGGTCGGTCATACGGTCATCTCCCGTGCCAGTGCCTGCTGGTAGAGGTGGTCTACGAGGGTGATCAGCACGTTCTTGCCGGACTCGCGCAGCCGGGCGTCGCAGTCGACCAGCGGCACGTCCTCCGGCAGGTCCAGCGCCTGGCGGATCTCGTCCAGGGAGAAGCGCGAGGCGTCGTCGTCGAAGCGGTTGACGGCCACCACGAACGGGGTCCCGTGGTGCTCCAGACGGTCGATCGCGTACCAGGAGTCGGCCATCCGCCGGGTGTCCACCAGCACCACCGCGCCGAGCGTCCCGGAGAACAGCCGGTCCCACAGGAACCAGAAGCGCTCCTGCCCGGGCGCCCCGAAAAGGTAGAGCACGGTCTGCTCGTTGAGGCTGATCCGGCCGAAGTCGAACGCCACCGTGGTGGTGTTCTTGTTCCGCAGGCCGGCGATGTCGTCCACCCCCGCACCGGCCTGGGTCATGACCTCCTCGGTGTTCAGGGGGCGGATCTCGCTGACGGATCTGACCAGCGTCGTCTTCCCGACGCCGAAGCCGCCCACTATGACGATCTTCAGTCCGGTCTCGGCGGCGTCCGCGAGCGGCGTGCGCGCCGGGGCCTCAGAGGTTGCGGAGTCCAATGAGCACCTCCTTCAACAGGGCGGATTCGGGCGCGTCGCCGTGCGCTGCGGACGGACGCGGGTTCCGTGCGGTGATGCGTCCGGCGGCGAGCAGATCGCCGAGGAGGATCTTCACCACGGTGATGGGCAGGCGCAGATCGGCCGCGATCTCGACCACCGCGGTGGGGTGGGCGCACAGTTCCAGGATCCGTACGTGCTCCGACTGCATGCCCTCCGTCGGCCGGCACTCGCTGACGATGAGCGTGACCAGGTCCAGCCCGGCCTCCTCACCCCGGCTGCGCCCGCCGGTGACGGTGTAGAGCCGGTGGGGGTCGCCGATGTCGACGGGTTTGCGGATCATGACGGGACGCCGCCCTCGGCCGGCTTGCGCGGCTCGGCCCGCAGGTGCTCGCCGATCTGCTCGACCAGCTCGTCCATCTGGTGGCCGACCACTCCGGGGTCGGCGGTGTCGTCGGCGACGACGGCCAGATGGGCGCCCTCCCCGGCCTCGACGATGAACAGCAGGCCCCCGTGGAACTCCGTCATCGAGTGCCGCACCCCTCCGCTCCCGTCGCCGAACTCCACGGAGGCTCCCTGCGCCAGGGCCTGCATCCCGGAGGAGATGGCCGCGAGCTGGTCGGCCCGGTCCAGGGTCAGACTGCTGCTCCAGCACAGCTTGAGCCCGTCGCGGGAGAGCACCAGGGCGTGTCGGGTCCCGGGAGTGCGGTTGAGCAGGCTCTCGAGAAGCCAGGTGAGGCTGTTGTCGGTGGTCTCCATGATCTGCATCGGGCGTTCCGGGCCGACTGTCCGGCCACCGGCCCGTGCCTCCAATCTCACGGTCTTCGCTGGGGGGTGGGGTGCCCGCCCGGACGGGCGGGCACCCCGGGTGTGTCGGAGGGGCGCGCCTACTCGGAGGGGTTCTCGGGGCGCCTGGAGCGGTGGAACGCCCCGAAGCTCGCTCCGGCGTCACGGGCGGGGCGCTTCCGCTGCGGAAGACCGGCGGATGCGTCGGCCGCCCGCTCGCGGGCGCGGTCGGCCCGGGCCAGGGTGCGGCCCCGGGGCCGCACCGGCAGCCCGTGGGCGGTCTCCCCGGCCGCG
>NZ_JBKJFM010000069.1:0-29664 GCF_046614825.1 Streptomyces nanhaiensis | reverse complement strand
CGCGTCCCCGGCGGAGGCCGCCCGATGACCGCGCCGTGTAACGCCTCCCCCGTACGGCTGCTGGTGGCCTCCACCCCGCACGGCGCGGCGCTGCTGGCCGCCGCGGCGGACGCGGGCCTGCTGGTGACGGCCCGCGAGCGGCTGCTGCTGGTCGCGAACACCGCCCCGGTCCCCGAGGCCGTCCCCGCCCCGGACGCCATGCCCGGCTTCCGGCCGCTGCGCGACCGCTTCGGCCGGGTGCTGTCCTGGAACGCCGCCGTCGCCCCGCTCCACCCCGGCGCCTGGACGCCGCGCCCCGACGACGCGCCCCTGTGGGAGAGGCAGTTGCGCTCCCTGTGGGGGCTGGGCGACGCGGCGGTCGAGCTGGTGGTGGAGGGCGTCGAGGCCGGCCCGGGGCATGCGCTGGCCCGGATCTTCCCCGACGCCCCGCTGGATGTGTACGCCACCGGGCTGTCGGCCTACGGGCCCACCCCCGGCCGGCTGGACCCGTTGGTGGGCACCCGGGTGCGGCGACTGCTCCACCCCGGCCTGGTGCCGGGTCTGCAACCGCTGCTGCTGGCGGAGTTCGGCGTCCCGGCCGAGGAGGTGCCCGGCCGGGCGCTGCGGGCCGTCGCCGCCCGGGCGGCGCGGGAACTGCCGGACCCGGGCGCGCCGGAGGGGGCGGCGGTGCTGCTCGGGCAGGACCCGCACGCCCCCGGCGCGCTCCCTCCCGGCGAGGAGGAGCGGGTGTACGGGCGGCTGCTGGCCGGTCTGCGGGAGGCGGGCCACCGCGCGGTGGTCCTCGCGCCCCACCCCGCCGCCCCCGCGCACCGGGTGCGGGGGATCGCGCGGCGGGCGGCGGAGCTGGGCCTGGAACTGTACGAGCCGCAGGGCGCGCAGCCGGTGGAGGCGCTGTACGAGCGGCTGCGCCCGGCGCTGGTGACCGGGCGCTCCTTCGGGGCTCTGCTGGCCGCGAGCACGCTCCACGGCCTGCCCGCCTCCCACGGCGGCACGGCCGTCCCTCCCGCAGGCGCGGCCGCGTACGAGGGGGGCGGGCCGGTCGCGGCGGTGATCGCGGACGCGCTGCTGCCGGCCGGGGCCGGCGCGGGTGGCGCGCCCGGCGGGCCGGAACCGGCCGACACCACCGACACCACCGCCACCGCCGCCACCGCCGAACTGGCCGGGCTGGTGCGGGCGGTGGCGTTCTGCGCACAGCCGCGGGTCGACCCCGGGCTGCGCGGTGAGGTCGAGCGGTTCCTGGCCGCCCACCCCGGGGAGCGCGTACGGCGCTGGTTCCCGCGCCGGCTGCTGGCCTCCCTCGCCCTGCCCGGCGGGCTCCCCACCGGGCTGGGGCCGGTCGTCCGCAACCCGGCCGTACGGCGCGCGGCACGGCGGGCCCGTGCGCTGGGACGGAGGGCGCGCCGGTGAACGGACCGTGCGGAAGGCGCCCTTCCGCAAACCGGCGCGAGGGCTCGCGCAGGGGCTCGTACGGCCGGCGCGGCGCGTGTCGTTCGTCACAGCCGTACGGCCGCCCGGGCTCCGCCGGGCCCATCACCGCAGGGTGGACGGTGCGTTGGGGGCGGATCGCCCACCGGTGCCCGGCCGCGGAGTGATCCACGTCTCTGTTTAAACGGTGCGGATCCCCTCATCCTGGAGATCCGCGGCGCCCATTCGCGGCGATCACGGACACAGGCACACCAACGGCGCGCCGGCGCCCCGCACACCGGCGCGCCACGAGGCGAGACGAGGACACACCATGGGCCACACGACGGCGGCGAGGATCCCGGCACCCTGGCTCCGTACCGGCGGACCCTCCGAGGAGGACCGCGAGAAGCTGGTCGAGCAGATGCTCGGCTGGACGCTCACCGTGCTGGTCTCCGTCATCGTCACCGGGCTCGGGCTGCTCTAGGCACCCCGGCGCCGCCCCCGGTGGGTGCGCCCCCGGTGGGCCCACCCCCGGTGGGTGCGAGGACGTGGAGGGGCCCCCGACGGATCGGGGGCCCCTCCACGTCCTCGCACCCACCCGCCCCGCGACGGGGGCGCGGTCAGAAGGCGTCGGTGGGGACGTATGCGCCCCACACCTCCCGCAGGGTGTTGCAGACCTCGCCGACGGTGGCGCGGGCCCGCAGCGCCTCCTTCATCGGGTACAGCACGTTGTCGCTGCCCTCGGCCGCCTTGCGCAGCTCGGCCAGCGCCCCGTCCACGGCCGCCCGGTCGCGCTCGGCGCGCAGCCGCGCCAGCCGCTCGGCCTGCTGGGCCTCGATGGCCGGGTCCACCCTCAGCGGCTCGTACGGCTCCTCCTCGTCGAGCTGGAACCGGTTGACGCCGACGACGACCCGCTCGCCGGAGTCGGTCTCCTGGGCGATGCGGTACGCGCTGCGCTCGATCTCGCCCTTCTGGTAGCCGCGTTCGATGGCGTTGACCGCGCCGCCCAGCTCCTCGACCTTGCCCATCAGCTCCAGCGCGGCGGCCTCGACCTCGTCGGTCATCGACTCCACCACGTAGGACCCGGCGAAGGGGTCGACGGTGGCGGTCACGTCGGTCTCGTAGGCCAGCACCTGCTGGGTGCGCAGCGCCAGACGGGCCGACTTGTCGGTGGGCAGCGCGATGGCCTCGTCGTAGGAGTTGGTGTGCAGCGACTGGGTGCCGCCCAGCACCGCGCCCAGGCCCTGGACGGCCACGCGCACCAGGTTCACCTCGGGCTGCTGCGCGGTGAGCTGCACGCCCGCGGTCTGGGTGTGGAAGCGCAGCATCATCGACTTGGGGTTCCGCGCCCCGAACTCCTCCTTCATCACCCGCGCCCAGATCCGGCGGGCGGCGCGGAACTTGGCCACCTCCTCCAGGATCGTGGTGCGCGCGACGAAGAAGAACGACAGGCGGGGCGCGAAGTCGTCCACGTCCATCCCGGCCGCCACCGCCGTGCGCACGTACTCGATGCCGTCGGCGAGGGTGAAGGCGATCTCCTGCGCGGGCGTCGCCCCGGCCTCGGCCATGTGGTAGCCGGAGATGGAGATGGTGTTCCAGCGCGGGATCTCGGCCCTGCAGTACTTGAAGATGTCCGCGATCAGCCGCAGCGAGGGCTTGGGCGGGAAGATGTAGGTGCCGCGGGCGATGTACTCCTTGAGCACGTCGTTCTGGATGGTGCCCGTCAGCTTCTCCGACGGCACGCCCTGCTCCTCGGCCACCAGCTGGTAGAGCAGCAGCAGGACGGCGGCGGGGGCGTTGATCGTCATCGAGGTGGAGACCTCGCCCAGCGGGATGCCGTCGAACAGCACCCGCATGTCGTCGATCGAGTCGATCGCCACGCCGACCTTGCCGACCTCGCCGTGCGCGATGGGGGCGTCGGAGTCGTGGCCCATCTGGGTCGGCAGGTCGAAGGCGACCGACAGGCCCATGGTGCCGTTGGCGATCAGCTGCTTGTAGCGGGCGTTGGACTCCACCGCCGTGCCGAAGCCGGCGTACTGGCGCATCGTCCACGGCCGCCCGGTGTACATCGTCGGGTACACGCCCCGCGTGTACGGGTACGAACCCGGCTCGCCCAGCTTCGCCTCCGCGTCCCAGTCCCGGAGCGAGTCGGGTCCGTAGACCGGCTCGATCGGCAGCCCGCTCTCGGTGAGCCGGGCCTCGCCAGCTCCGCGGCCAGTCTCGCGTGCCATGTTCGGTGCCTCCCGTTTCGTCGCCCTGTCCGATACGGACTGTAGCGATCGGCGGGAGAGCGGCGGGAGAGCCACAGCCTGGGACCTTGCTCACAAACGAGCGGGGTGGTGCGCGAAAGGGCTAGCGCGGGTGCCGCGCGCGGAACCGCCGGGGGGTGGCCGGACGTCCCCGGTTCGGGCAGTCTGGCTGCCGGGAATCCACACAGGTGGGGAAGACCGGTGAAGGTCCGGCGGATCCGAGGGGGTTTCGATGTCCCGGGGGGAGTCCATGTCGCACGGATCGGTGGGCCGCACCGCGCTCGCCGCGGCGGCCGCGGTGCTGCTGGGGGCGGGGTGCACGGTGCAGCAGACGGACGCGGGGTCGCGGGCGCCCGCGGCGGTCACGGCGCCGCCGCCCGCGCCGTCCGTGACGCGGAGCACACCCGTGCCCGCGCCGACGCCCACGACGACGGCGCCGTCCGCACCGTCCGCTCCGTCCGCGAGCGGGGAGGAGGCACCGGGCACCTCGGCGCCGCCGACCGCGGCGCCGCCGGTGACCGCCTCGCCGCCCGCGGCGCCGCCGGCATCTACTCCGCCGCCCGCGCCGATGATGCGCGAGGGCGCGCAGGGCGAACGGGTCCGCGAACTCCAGGCGCGGCTGCGGCAGGCCGGGCACTTCGACCTCAACCCGACCGGCTACTACGGCCCGGTCACCACCGCGTCCGTGTCCGCCTTCCAGAAGCGGCGCGGCCTGACGGCGGACGGCCAGGTCACCCGTGACACCTGGAGCGCTCTGACGGCGCGGACGAGGCCCCCCACGCGGGCGGAGCTGTACCCGCCCACCACCCGGCCGATATCCGACCCCGACCCCAGGTGCCTGACGGGCCGGGCGCTGTGCATCAGCAAGGAGAGCCGGACGCTGGCCTGGATGATCGACGGGAAGGTCGTCTCCGCCATGGACGTGCGCTTCGGTTCGGAGCTCACCCCGACCCGCGAGGGCGAGTTCGGCGTCACCTTCAAGAGCCGGGACCACCACTCCACGATCTACGACACCCCGATGCCGTACGCGATGTTCTTCAGCGGAGGCCAGGCGGTGCACTACTCCGCGGACTTCGCCGCCAACGGCTACAACGGCGCCTCGCACGGCTGCGTCAACGTACGGGACAAGGAGAGGATCGCCGCGCTCTTCGAGCAGGTGAGGGTGGGCGAGAAGGTGATCGTCTACTGACGTCCGCGGCGCCCTCCGGAACGGGGCGCGGGCCGGTGTGAAGAGGCGCGGGCGGGGCCGGGGGAACGTGCCCCGCCCGCGCTACGCGCATCCCGCAGGTACGGGGGGAACCTTGGGTGGCGCGCTCGCCGATGACCAGTCGGCTTGTTCTGTACTGCGTCCGCGGCCCGAAAAGTGTCACACCCCCCGGGCGGCGGCCCCCGTGACGCCGGTCACACGGCCCCGGCATGCCCTCCGGGGTATGGATCCGGCCAGGGCTCAGGGTGTGGGAACGGCCGTCGCGGCGCCCCGGGGCGCGTCCGGGGTCCGTGGGAGCCCTCCGGGCTCGGCGGGAAGGGTGGGCGCCGCGGAGCCGGTGGGGCCGCCGGTCTTCCCGGTGTCGGCGGGGAAGGTGTCGCCGCCCTCCTCCTCGGGCAGCGTGTCGCCGCTCTCCTCGGGGACGGCGTCCCCGCCCTCGGCGCCTTCCCCGGTGCCGTCCTGGCCGCCCGTGGCGGGCCCCGCGGAGTCGCCCGTGCCGGAGGACCCGCCGGACGATCCACCGGAAGTGCCCCCGCCGGAGGAACCGCCCGAGGCGGACCCGCCGCCCGTACCGCCGTCGGCGCCGCCGGCCGCCGCGCCGGACCGGCGGCAGTGGCCGTCCACCCGGTCAGGGCCTCCCACGGCCCGCTCCAGTTCGGCCCGTTCCCGCCGGCCCAGCTCGCCGTCCAGGAACTTCTCGCACAGTTCGTCGAGGCGTGCTTCCGCCTGTGGGGACCGGGCGGTGGGATCCCCGGCCCGGTCGCCCGCGCCGTCCTTCCCCGGGGCGGGCGAACCGCTCTCCGTCGACCGCCCGCCGGGGCCGGTGCCTGCCGGATCGCCTTCGCCCGGGGCTCCCGGACCGCCGCGTTCCTCGCCTTCCCGTCCGCCGTCCGCGCCCGGACGGCCGGAGAGGGAGTCGGCGGTGCCGGCCGTCGGCGGGAGGAGCCCGTCCGGCTCGGCGGACACGCTCGTCGCCGGGGCGGGTGATCCGTTCCCTCCGCCGAACGGCGCGGGCAGCACCCCGCTGCCGGCCGCTATGGCGACCCCGCCGAGCACGCCGCCGAGTGCCAGCGCGGCCAGGCCCACCCTCAGAGGACGGCCGAGCGACCGCAGACGGCCGCGTCGCTCGGCGGCCGCGGCTCCGGGCCGTACGCGGGCCGCCCGGAAGGCCGCCAGCGCGGCGGCCTCCCCGGGCAGCTCACCGTCGTCACGCGCGCCGGGCACGGCGGCAGGACCGGCTGTGGCGGCAGCGGTCGCGGGGACGGCGGCGAGTCTTTCGAGGGCCTCGGCCAGTGCCGATGCGCCCGGTTCGTCCGCGGACAACGGGGGGTGGGCCGACCGTCCGCGCAGCAGACGCTCCGCGGTCTCCTCGTCCAGCCAGTCGTACCGGTCGTCGGCCCTCACGTTTCCCTCAGCGTCCGTCTGGCCTTTTCCGTCACACTCCGTGCGGCTCCGGCCCTGGGTGCGGGCACCCCGTCACCGATCCCTTCCTCCCCTTCCAGCAGCTCCGCCAGCTTCCGCAGACCCCGGTGCGCGGCGGTGCGCACCGCGCCCGGCCTCTTGCCCAGCACCTGTGCGGCGCCCTTGGCGTCGAGGCCGACGACCACCCGGAGCACGACGGCCTCGGCCTGGTCGCGCGGCAGCCGGGAGATCAGGGCCATGGTGTGCCCGGTGCCGATCGACTCCAGGGCCTCGTCGAAGGTGTCGGATCCGGCGGGCAGCACCGCCAGCTCGTTGTCGTCGTCGACCGGGCTGGAGGCGGGCCGCCGCCCCCGCGCCCGGATGTGGTCGAGCGCCCGGTTGCGCGCGATCCGCGCCGTCCAGCCGCGGAAGCGGTCGGCGTCCCCGTCGAACCGGCCGATGTCCCGGGCGATCTGCAGCCACGCCTCGGAGGCGACGTCCTCCGCGTCCGCATCCGGGACCAGCGTCCGCACGTACCCCAGCAGGCGGGGATGCACGGCGCGGTAGACGGTGCGGAAGGCGCATTCGTCCCCCTCCCGCGCCTCCCGCACCGCTGCGGTGAGTTCCGCGTCTTCCCCCTGCACGCCTTAGTCCTGCCCCACTTCGCGATGTAGCGCTCGCCCGCGCTCCTGGCCGAGCGCGGTCCCGCCATGATGCTTCGATCTGCGTCGATGCGAAGCAGAACGCTACGACCTAGTGTGCGCTCCCGTCCATGCGGGCGGGGCGGTAGTTACCGAGATGAAGACGGCGGGGAGGACACGCGGACGGGCGGCGGAGACCGGACGGAGGGAGTGCGGAAGCAGGGGGTGCAGAGGGGAGTAACAGTTTTCGGCCCCCCGGCGCAGAGGATTGTGACGGGCCTCGCTCGGCGCGGCGGTCCGTACTCGACGACGGCCGGGGTCTCTCCTGTGGGGGGTGGCGACCCCGGCCGTCTTCGCATGCCCGGCCCGGTCACGGCCCGGCCCTGTAACGGTTGAGTACCCGCCGCTTCCCCGGAGTGACATCTCCTCTACGGTGAGCGCTTACCGAAGGGTCCCGTGACGGACGCGGGGCGAGCGAGTCTCCGGACGAACGATCCAGACGACAAGGGGCGGGACACTTGAGTCCGCGAAGAACACGAGCGCGCAGAACATTGAGTCTGAAGAGGCGGACCTGGCTGACCCTGGGTGCCGTCGCGGTGGGCGGAGCCGGCGTGGTGACCGTCGCCGTGGCCAACCCGCCCGAGGACAACGGGAGTTCAGTGACCGCGTCGCCGGTCAGGGTGTACTCCGTGAGCCTGAAGACCAGGGGCGAGGGGCACAGCGGCGTGACCCGCCGCGACACCAGGCCGTTCAGCCTGCTGGGCATCTCCTGGCCCCGGGCGACCGCGGAGATCGGCGGCCGGGCCGAGGTGCGCACCCGCGACATCGAGACCGGCGAGTGGACGCCGTGGCAGGAACTGGACCTGGACATCCACGTCCCCGAGGGCGAGGAGGGCCGGGAGGCCACGGCCCGCGGCGCGACCGCGCCCCGCTGGGTCGGCCCCTCCGACGGCGTCGAGGCCCGGGTGGTCTCCGCCGACGGGCAGACCGGCGACGAGTTCCCCGCCGGAATGCGGCTGGACCTGGTCGACCCGGGCGTGACGCCGCGCGAGGCCAAGGAGGCGAACGCGGCCGACCTCGGCCCGGCGGCCTTCGGGACGGCCGTGGACACGGGCATGCGGCCCGCCGCCTACGTCGCCGAGAACCCGGTTCCCACCGCCACCGCGAGCGACCCGGTGGACGGCGCCTCGGCGTCGCCCGGCGAGCCGTCGCCCACCGAACCGGCGCCCACGGGAACGGAGTCCACCGCTCCGGGCACCACCGAGCCCACTCCCAGCGGGACGGAGTCCACCGAGCCGGGCGCCACCGGGAGCCCGACGGCCGACCCGTCGCCGACCCCGACCGTGCCGACCGCACCCGAGTCCACGGTCACCCGGCCGCCGATCGTCTCGCGCGCCGCCTGGGGCGCCGACGAGTCCATGGTCGAGGAGCCCTCGGCGTACCTGGAGGACGGCATCAAGGCGGCCTTCGTCCACCACACCGCGCTCGAGGACATCAACTACACCTGCTCCGACTCGGCCGCGATCGTGCGGTCGCTGATGACGTTCCACGTCAAGAGCAACGGCTGGAACGACCTGGGCTACAACTTCCTGGTCGACAAGTGCGGCACGATCTTCGAGGGCCGGCACGGCGGCGTCGACCTGCCCGTGGTGGGCGCGCACACCTACGGCTTCAACAGCTACTCCACCGGCATCGCGGTGATCGGCAACTACGCCGCGGGCGACGTGCCCACCCCCGACGTGACCGGCGCCGTCGCCAGGGTCGCCGCCTGGAAGCTCGGCCAGTACGGCGTGGACCCCACCGGCAGGGTGACGCTCACCGCCATGGGGAACACCGGCGTGTGGAAGGAGGGTGAGCAGGCCACCCTGCGCACCGTCTCCGGCCACCGCGACGGCTACAACACCGCGTGCCCGGGCCAGACGCTGTACGACGCGCTGCCGGAGATCCGGCGCTTCGCCGCGAGCCCGGCCGCGAGCTCCGCGGCCCCCACCGCCGACTTCAACCGCGACGGCATGGGCGACATGGCCGTGGGCACCCCCCGCGCCGCCGTGGGCGGCAAGGCCAAGGCCGGCACCGTCAGCGTGGCTCCCGGCGGCGTGGACGGCCCGGTGGCCTCCGCCAGGGTCACCCTCTCCCAGTCCAGCCCGGGCGTCCCCGGCGCCTCCGAGACCGGTGACAGCTGGGGCGCGGCGGTCGCGTACGGCGACGTCAACGGCGACGGGCACGCGGACCTGGCGGTCGGCGCGCCCGGCGAGGACGACACGGTGGGCAACGCCGACTCCGGCGCGGTGACCGTCCTGTACGGCCCCGGCTTCACCAAGGCCAAGTGGCTGGAGGCGGCCACCGCGGACCGCACCGGCGGGGCCCGGTTCGGCTCGACCGTCGCCGTCGGCGACTTCGACAGCGACGGCACGGCCGACGTCTTCACCGCCTCCACCCGCGGCCCGGCCGGCTGGTGGGCGTTCGACGTCGCCGGCGGCACCGTGCGCAAGGGCGCCCTGAAGACCGGCACCACCGGCACCATCGACTCCCTCGCCTCCACCACCGGCGACTTCAACCGCGACGGCTACACCGACGTGGTCCTCAACCACCGGGACTCCGGCGGCACCGGCCGGCTCACGCTCCTCAACGGGTCGGCCGACGGCCTGACCTACGTGGGCATGTCGTCCGTCAAGGGCGGCCGTTCGGTCGCGGCGGCGGACATCAACGGCGACGCGTACACGGACCTGGTCGTCGGTCAGCCGTACGCCTCCGAGTCCAGCGCCTTCCGCGGCGGCCAGATCACCGTGCTGCCCGGTTCGCCGGACGGACCGACCACCACCGGCCGGAAGGTGATCCACCAGGACACCTCCGGCGTTCCGGGGGCCGCCGAGGCCGGCGACGCGATGGGCTGGTCGGTCTCGGCGGGCGACGTCAACGGCGACGGGCGCGCCGACGTCCTCGCCGGCCTGCCCTTCGAGGACCTCACCCGCGACGGCGCCAACCGCAAGAACGCCGGCATGGCGCTGCTGCTGTACGGCACCTCCTCGGGGCTGGGCACCTCCGGCGCCATGAGCCTGCACCAGGACACCTCCGGCGTCCCCGGGGCCTCCGAGACCGACGACCGGCTCGGGGCGGGCGTCCTGCTCGCCGACATGTCCGGCTGGGGGCGGGCGGATCTGGCCGTCGGCGCGCCGGGGGAGAACTCCTTCGACGGGACGATCCTCCAGTTCGACGCCGGCAGCCGGGGCGTCTCCACCTCGGGTGCCGTCTACTACGGCCGCTCGGCCATGGGCACGCCCGCGGGCGCCTGGCTGGGCTATCCGCTGGCTCCGTGAACGAGCCGGTGACCGGCGGCCGGTGAACGGCCGGCCGCCGGTCCGCGGCCCAAGGGGCCGGACGGGATCTCCCGTCCGGCCCCTTCCGCCTTCTCCCGTGCGGCGTACGGGTGTTCGCGTTCACATCAGGCCGTCTCCGCCGACGCGGGCCGCCGTGTCGACGTGTCGCACGGGAGCGTGGAAGGATCCCGTGCGTGAGTGATTCGGTGGATGGCTGCAACGGGATCCACCCGGAGCGCACCGGGGATCTGAACGCCGCGGTTCTCGGTGTGCGGCGGGGCGACGAGGCCGCCTTCCGCGCCGTCTACCGCTGCCTCACCCCCGAACTCCTGCGCTACGCGGCCGTCATCGTCGGTCAGGACGCGGAGGACGTCGTGGCCGAGACGTGGTTACAGATCGCCCGGGACGTGCTGCGCTTCGAGGGGGACGGCGCCTCCTTCCGCCGTTTCGCCCTGGCCGTCACACGGAACCGGGCCCGTGACGTCCTGCGTCGCAGGAGGAGGCGTGTGCAGGAGATCACCGTGCCGACCGACGAACTGCCCGAACCGCGCGCGGCCGGAACCCCCGGCGGGGAGGCCGCCCCGGACACGGCGGAGGTGGCCGGGGCGAAGCTGTCGACACGTGAGATCGTCTCCCTCATCGGCACTCTGCCCGTTCCGCAGGCCGAGGCGGTACTTCTGAGGGTGGTTCTGGACCTGGACACGAAGAGCACTGCCGAGATCCTCGGCAAGCGGCCGGGGGCGGTGGCGATGGCGCTGTCACGCGGTCTGAAGAAACTGGCCCGGCTGGTGGAACGGCCCGAGGCAACGGCGGTACGGAGGTGAACGACCCGATGCGGGACGGGGAGGAAGGCGCCCGTGTGACCGAGGCCGCGCTGCGCCGCCTGATCGCCGAGGGCTCCCGGCCGGGCTCCGGCCTGCGGGGCTCCGGTTCCAGGGGCTCGGGCGACCTGCCGTCGGACGACAGCCTGCGCGCCCTCGCGGCGGTCCTCAGCGCCGCGGTGCCGCCACCGGGCTCCGGCGTGCTCAAGGGCGAGGAGGAGGCCCTGGCCGCCTTCCGGGCGGCCCGTGACGAGCGGGCGGCGGCCGATCCGGGGGCGGCCGGCCTGCGGGGCCGTCTCACCCGGCTGACGCGGCGCCTTGGCCGGACGCGCACGGGCACGCTCGGCGTGGTCGTGGCCGCCGTGCTCGGCAGCGGGGTGGCCGCGGCCTCCGTCGGGGTCCCGTTCCTGCCCGGGAGCGGTCCGAACGGCGCGCCCGGCACCTCCCGGGTGCCGGACACCGCATCGACGCCTCCCGTCCCCACGTCCCCGAAGGCACCCACGACCGGGGAGGCCGGTCCGGCCGGTCCGCACCCCGACGGCTCCGGGCCCGGGGCCGTACCGCCCTCCGAGGCGTCGCCGCGGATCGTCGCGCTGTGCCGGGTCCAGGAGCGGAATCCGGGCAGCCCGGCCGGGGTCGCGCGGAAGCCGCTGGTCACCGCCGCGGGCGGCCGCGACCGGGTCGCCGAGTACTGCGACGCGGTGCTGGAGGGCCCGGCGGTCCGGCCCTCCCCCGCCGACGGCGGCAGGGACGGCGGAAACCAGGGCAACGGCGTCGACGGCAACGGCGGCGGCAACAGCGGCGGGAACGGGAACGACGGCGGGGACCCGGGCGGGAACGGCGCGACGCCGGGCACCCCGAACCGGCCCGGTGAGGCACCCGGCAACCCCGGCGGTCCCGGCACTCCCGGCGGCGGGAACGGCGGCGGGAACGGGAACCCGGGCAACGGAGCGGGCCGGGGCAACGCGGACCAGACCGGTACCCGTCCCGGCGGCGGCAGCGGCGGCGGCCGGGACACCGGCAACCCCGGCAACGGCAACAACGGTGGCAACGGCGGCCGGGACGGCGGCAATCCGGGCAACGGCAACGGAACCGGCGGCAACGGGGCCGGCGGCAACGACAACGGCACCGGCCCCCGGGCCGAGGCCGCGCGGGACCGGGCCGTCCCCGCGAACCGTCCCGCGGCCGCCCCGGCGGGCGGCGCCGTCCCCTGATCCCGCCCCGGGGCGCTCGGCGTGCCGGACGGGGCACCGCGTAGGGTCGGGCCATGGATCTCCGACTGCCCAGGCCCCGCCGGCGGCTGCTCGCGGTGATCGCCGCCGCCGCCGTCCTCGCGGGGGGCGGTGTGTGGGCGGCCCTTCCGGACGACGCGCCCGCCGTACGCCACACCGAGCAGAAGCTCACCCTGCCCGAATCGCCGGAGGACGGGGGCGGCCGGGGCGGCGGGGACGGGCGGGACACCGTCCGGATCGACACCTCCTACTTCACCGCCGGCGACCCGGACACCCGCCGCCCGGCGGTCCTGCTGGGCCACGGCTTCGGCGGCAGCAAGGCCGAACTGCGCGGCCAGGCCGAGAAGCTGGCCCGCTCCGGCTACGCGGTGCTGACCTGGTCGGCCCGCGGCTTCGGCGCCTCCACCGGCCGGATCGGGCTGAACGACCCCGACCGCGAGGTCGCCGACGTCAGCGCTCTGATCGACTGGCTGGCGAAGCGGCCCGAGGTGCGCCTCGACGGCGAGGGCGACCCCCGGGTGGGCGTGGCGGGCGCCTCCTACGGCGGCGCGGTCTCGCTGCTGGCCGCCGGGCACGACGAGCGGGTCGACGCCGTGGCCCCGCGCATCACCTACTGGGACCTGTCCGAGGCGCTCTTCCCGGACGGCGTCTTCAAGGAGCTGTGGACCGGGATCTTCTTCACCACCGGTTCCACCGTCGGGGGCACCGGCGCCCCCACCGCCGGACCGGTCTCCGAGCGGGCGGGCTGCGGCCGGTTCGCCACGGACCTGTGCGAGATGTACGAGCGGGTCGCCGTCGCCGGGGAGCCGGACGAGGAGGCGCGCGAGCTGCTGCGCGAACGCAGCCCGGTGGCCGTCGCCGACCGGATCGACGTGCCGGCGCTGATCGTCCAGGGCCGCTCCGACTCCCTCTTCCCGCTCGGCCACGCCGACGCCATGGCGGAGGCGATCCGCGCCAACGGCGCGCCGGTGGCGGTGGAGTGGATCGCGGGCGGCCACGACGGCGGCCCCGACGAAACGCAGCGGCTGGACGACCGCACCCGCGCCTGGTTCGACCGCCACCTCAAGGACGAGAAGGGGGTGGACACCGGCCCGGCCTTCCGCGTCACCCGTACCGGCGGCATGGACACCACCGACGGCGAGACGCGGCTGCGGGCCGCCACCGCCGGGCGCTACCCCGGCCTGGCGGCCGGCGACCGGACCGTGGGGCTGCGGGGGCGCGAGCAGACCTTCGCCAACCCGGCCGGCGGCGGCCCGCCCGCCGTCTCCGCCGTACCCGGTCTGAGCGCCGTGGGCGGGCTGTCCGACCTGGGGGTCGGCCTGTCGGTGGACTACCCCGGCCAGCACGCGCGCTTCGAGTCGGCGCCGCTGGCCGAGGCCGTCCAGGTCACCGGCGCCCCCTCGGTGCGGGTGGAGGTCGCGTCCACCTCCGGGGAGGCGGTGCTGTTCGCCAAGGTCTACGACGTGGGTCCCGACGGGCGCCAGGTACTGCCCTCGCAGCTCGTGGCGCCGCTGCGGGTCGCCGGGGCCGGGGAGGGCCGGAGCGTGGAGGTGCGGCTGCCCGCGATCGACCACCGCTTCGAGGCCGGGCACCGCATGCGGGTGGTGTTCTCCGCCACCGACCTGGCCTACGCCTCGCCGGTCGAACCGGCCGCCTACACCGTCTCCCTCGGGGAGGGCGGGCTGAGCGTGCCGACCGCGCCCGGCCTGGCCGTCGAGGCGGCCGGCACCCCGTGGTGGGTGTGGGGTCTGCCGTCGGCCGGCGCGGCCGCGGCGGCCGTGCTGCTGCTGACCGGACGCCGCCGCGGGGCCGTATCCGCCGTACCCGCCGTACCCGGCCCGTCCGCCGCGACCGCCGCCGCGCCGGAGGCGGTCCCCGTACGCGAGGACGTCCCGCTGGAGATCACCGGCCTGTCCAAGCGGTACGCGGGCTCGGCCGACCGCTACGCGGTGCGCGATCTGTCCTTCCGGGTGGAGCGCGGGCAGGTGCTCGGCCTGCTCGGCCCCAACGGCGCGGGCAAGACCACCACCCTGCGGATGCTGATGGGCCTGATCACCCCCGACAGCGGTGAGATCAGGGTCTTCGGCCATGTGATCCGCCCGGGCGCGCCGGTGCTGTCGCGGGTCGGCGCGTTCGTCGAGGGCGCGGGCTTCCTGCCGCACCTGTCGGGCCGGGACAACCTCGGGCTGTACTGGCGTGCCACCGGCCGCCCCGAGGGGGACGCCCACATCGAGGAGGCGCTGGAGATCGCCGGGCTGGGCGACGCCCTGGAGCGCGCGGTGCGCACCTACTCGCAGGGCATGCGGCAGCGGCTGGCGATCGCCCAGGCCATGCTGGGCCTGCCGGACCTGCTGATCCTGGACGAGCCGACCAACGGCCTGGACCCGCCGCAGATCCGCGAGATGCGGGACGTGATGATCCGCTACGCGGCGGCCGGCCGTACCGTGATCGTCTCCAGCCATCTGCTGGCCGAGGTCGAGCAGACCTGTACGCATCTGGTGGTCATGGACCGCGGCGAGCTGGTGCAGGCGGGTCCGGTGGAGGAGATCACCGGCTCCGGCGACACCGTGCTCGTCGGGGTGCGGGGCCCGGTGCCTCAGGCGCTGCCGGAGAAGGTGGCGGCCCTGCCCGGTGTGGGCTCGGCCGTCGCCGTCGACGAGGGGCTGCTGGTGCGGCTCGACGGCGCCACCACCACGCAACTGCTGACCGAGCTCCTGCGGCTGGAGGTGCCGGTGGAGCGCGCCGGACCGCACCGCCGTCTGGAGGACGCCTTCCTCACCCTGATCGGAGGAGAGCGATGACCGCCACCGCCCCCGACCCCACCGCCCCGTCCGAGCCCGCACCGGGCCGGCCGGGCGCGGACCCGTCGGGCGCGGCGCCCGGCTACCACCCGCGGCGCACCCTGCCGCTGCGGGTGGAGGCGGTGCGCCAGCTGCGCCGCCGCCGCACCCTGGTGACCGGCCTGGTGCTGGCCGCGCTGCCGTTCGTGCTGATCGCGGCCTTCGCGATCGGCGGCGAGCCCGAGCGCGGCGGCCGGCGCATCAACCTGATGGACACCGCCACCGCCTCCGGGCTGAACTTCGCCGCCATGGCGCTGTTCGTCTCCGCGGGCTTCCTGCTGGTGGTGCCGGTGGCGCTGTTCTGCGGCGACACGGTGGCCTCCGAGGCGAGCTGGTCCTCGCTGCGCTATCTGCTGGCGGCCCCGGTGCCTCGCTGGCGGCTGCTGCTGAGCAAGCTGGTGGTGGCGCTGGTGTTCAGCGCGGCGGCGATGGCGCTGCTGCCGCTGGTGGCGCTGGCGGCGGGCTCGGCGGCGTACGGCTGGGGTCCGCTGGAGCTGCCCACCGGCGGCACGCTGCCGGCGGACGAGGCGCTGGGCCGGCTGGCGCTGGCGGTGGCGTACGTCTTCGTCGGCCAGCTCGTCACGGCCGGGCTGGCGTTCTGGCTGTCCACGGTCACCGACGCGCCGCTGGGCGCGGTCGGCGGCGCGATCGGGCTGACGATCGTGGGCAACATCCTGGACGCGGTCACGGCGCTGGGCGACTGGCGCGAGCTGCTGCCCGCGCACTGGCAGTTCGCCTGGGCGGACGTCTTCCAGCCGGAGCTGGAGACGGGCGGGATGCTGCGGGGCACGTCGGTGTCCGTGGCGTACGCGCTGGTGCTGTTCGCCCTGGCCTTCCGCCACTTCCGCACCAAGGACATCGTCTCCTGAGCCCCGCGTTCCGGTCCGTCCCCGGGCCGGAACGCGAGCGGTGCGGGCCCCTCCCCCGGAGGCCGGCCCCTACGTGACCCGGTCCGACAGGTCCCGGAAGTCCTCCCACTCCAGAGCGGGCGGGGAGGGGTCCCACAGCTTCTGCGCCACGGCCCGCAGCGGCATCCGGATCCCCCGGGCCACCTCGGCCGCCGTCTGCGCGCCCGACAGGTCGCACCAGACGGCCAGCCGCCCGCCCACCACGCGGTCCGGCCCGGTCAGCTCCGCCGGCTCCGGCTCGGTGCCGCGCAGCACGGCCGGGGTCCACTCCTCGTAGATCCGCTCCCCGGTCGGATAGGTGAACTCGTTGGGCTCGCCGAGGACGTAGTAGAGGTACTCGTCGTTGAGGTTGACCACCTCCCAGCCCTCGCGCAGGTACTCCCCGGGCGGCCGTGCGCCGATCTCCTTACCCGTCCAGTAGGCCACCTGCCTGGGGCGGCTCGGCTGGACGACCCCGCCGGCGTGCTGGCCGTCGTTCCACACCTGGGGCGTGAAGCCGGCCTTCCGCACGGTCTCGGCGCGGTCGTTGAGCCAGGCCGCCGCCAGGTCGCGCACCCGGGCCCGGGGGCCGTGCTCGCGGCGGGCGGTCTCGGCCAGCTCCGGATAGGCGGCCTCGGGGTCGGAGCGCATCAGCGCCCGGTACTCGTCGCCGCCCAGGTGCCAGTAGGGGCCGGGGCCGGGCTGGTCGCGGAAGAGGGGTGCGTACTCGCGCAGCAGGTCGTCCACCAGGCGTGCCGAGCGCGGGTCGGAGATGTCGATCGCGCCGGGCGCCGGGTCGCCGTCGGCGTCGCGCAGCTGGAGGCCGGGGTGGGCGTCGAGCACCGCGCCGAGGTGGCCGGGCGAGTCGATCTCGGGGATGACGGTGATGTGCCGGGAGTTGGCCAGCTCGACGATCCGGCGCAGCTCGTCCTTGGTCAGGTGGGGGTCGGAGACGACCTCGGGGTGGGAGTCGCTCTCGACGCGGAAGGCCTGGTCGTCGGAGAGGTGGAGCTGGAGCTGGTTGAGCTTGAGGTCGCCCATCTCGCGGATGCGGTCCTCGATCCACTCCGCGCTGAAGTGCTTGCGGGCGATGTCGAGCATGAAGCCGCGCTGCGGGCGGTCGGGCCAGTCGCGGACGGTTCCGCGGGGGATCGAGCCGCCCTCGCGGAGGGCCTGGAGGAGGGTGCGGGTGCCGTGGAAGACGCCGGCGTCGGTGCGGCCGGTGACGGTGACCCGGCCGGTGTCGGCCCTGAGCACATAGCCCTCGCGGCCCCCGTACCCCTTGTCGGAGTTCGCGGAGTCCAGCCTGAGCTCGATGTCGCCGGGCCCGGCCGGTCCGCCGGAGTGCTCCACGTCCAGCTCCCCGGCGAGCAGCTCGGCCTCGTCGGCGAGCGGCCCGCCGGGGTCGGCCACGACGCGGGTGCCGGGGGCGGGCTGCCAGCCGATGCCGGGCTCGGGCGTCCACCGGCGTACGGCGGGGACGGTTGCGGGGGCGGCGGGCAGGGTGACGGCCGGTACGCCGGGGGTCCCGCGGGGGCCCTCGCCCGGTTCCCCGCCGCCGTTCTCCGTGCCGTCCGGCAGCACGAGGAGCGTGACGGCCGTGACGGCGGCGGCCACTGCGGCCACGGCCGCGACGGCGGCGGTCTTCCTGCGGGGATTGCGTCTGCGCCTGCGTCCCATGGGGTGACCGTATTGCCCCTTTCCAGTCCTCGTCCGTCAACCATGCGCCCGGAGCTCGTCTCGTCCGGGTGAAAAGAATCCGCCCGCCGACCACCCTCTCCCACTTATCGTTACCGTGACGTCATCCTCCGTCACACGATCACTCCGGTCACCCGGCCGACCCGACCGCCCCGACCGCCCCGACCTCCACAGTCACCCGCACTCCCGTGTCCCGCGACGTCCCTGACGTCTCCCCGCGCCCGAGGAGCCCATGCGCCTGCCCCCTCAGCGAAGCGAGGCAACGCCGCTCCACCGCCTCAACAACGCCTCCCCCGCCGACCTCCGGGGCGCCCTGCTGGCCTGCTGCGGCAGCCGGCGGTGGGCGGAGAGCATCGCCGCCCACCGCCCCTACCCGGACGTGGAGGCGCTGCTCGCCGCCGCCGACGAGGCCAGCTACGACCTCACCGACGAGGATCTGTCCGAGGCCCTGACCGGGGAGTCCGCCGCCGGCGCCGGGCACGGCGGCCCGCTGTACGGCGGGCGGCACATCGTCATCACCGGTCCCGGCGCACTCGCCGCGCACACCGCCCTGCGCGCCGCCCACGCCGCTTACGAGAGCCGCTTCGGCTACGCCTTCGTACTGTGCGTGGACGGGGTGCGCGAGGAGGAGGCGCTCGGCCACGTCCTCGCCGCGATCCGCACCCGGCTGGGCAACGAGACCGAGCGGGAGCGCGCCGTGGCCGCCGAGGAGCTGCGCCGCATCGCGCGCGGCCGGCTGCTGCGGCTGGCCCGGGAGGGGACGCCCCCGTGGCGGGCGGGGCGGCCGGGCCGCCCCGCCGGGCCGGACGCCTCCGCGCAGGCCCCGGCGGCTACCACAGCCCCCGGCCGGGCTCCTAGCCCGTCCGTGCCTGATTGATCACATCTGACCCCCCGGGGGAACCGTGCCGACAGGACGTCGTTACCATGGCCATCGGCCGGTGGACCGTACCCGGCCGGGCCAGACCGACACCGAAGCCGGCCGGCCCCGTAACCGCTCCCGGAGGGTATTTCCGTGCCGGCTGGAACGCTGTACCGCGGCCGGGAAGGCATGTGGTCCTGGGTGGCTCACCGAGTCACCGGCGTCCTCATCTTCTTCTTCCTGTTCGTGCACGTCCTGGACACGTCGCTCGTCCGCGTCTCCCCGGAGGCCTACGACGACACCGTGGCGGTCTACAAGACCCCCATCGTCGCGCTGCTGGAGTACGGCCTCGTGGCCGCCATCCTCTTCCACGCGCTCAACGGCCTTCGGGTCGTCGCCGTCGACTTCTGGTCGAAGGGCACCAAGTACCAGCGCCAGATGCTGTGGACCGTCATGGGCATCTGGATCGTGCTGATGATCGGGGCGCTGTACCCGGTCCTCGGGCACGCCGTGAGCGAGCTGTTCGGGAGCTGACGACATGGCCTACGACGTAGACAACCCCGCCCCCGTCATCGAGCCGCCCCGCGCCCGGACCAGCCGGACCCCCAGGAAGTTCACGCCCGGCAACTTCGAGATGCACGCCTGGCTGTTCATGCGGCTGTCCGGCATCGTGCTGGTCGTGCTGGTGATCGGCCACCTGCTGATCCAGCTCGTCCTGGACGGCGGCGTCAGCAAGATCAACTTCGCCTTCGTGGCCGGTCGCTGGGCCTCGCCCTTCTGGATGACCTGGGACCTGCTGATGCTGTGGCTGGCGATGCTCCACGGCGCCAACGGTCTGCGGACCGTCATCAACGACTACGCAGAGCGGGACGGCACCCGCTTCTGGCTGAAGATGCTGCTGTACACCGCCACGGTGTTCACCGTCCTGCTGGGCACGCTGGTGATCTTCACCTTCGACCCGAACATCCGCTAGAGCCGGGGCTGAGGCGCTTTCATCATGAAGATCCACAAGTACGACACCGTCATCGTCGGCGCCGGCGGCGCCGGGATGCGCGCCGCCATCGAGGCGACCAAGCGCAGCCGCACCGCGGTGCTGACCAAGCTCTACCCCACCCGCTCCCACACCGGCGCGGCCCAGGGCGGCATGGCCGCGGCCCTCGCGAACGTCGAGGAGGACAACTGGGAGTGGCACACCTTCGACACGGTCAAGGGCGGTGACTACCTGGTCGACCAGGACGCCGCCGAGATCCTGGCGAAGGAGGCCATCGACGCCGTCCTCGACCTGGAGAAGATGGGCCTGCCGTTCAACCGGACCCCGGACGGCACCATCGACCAGCGCCGCTTCGGCGGCCACTCCCGCAACCACGGCGAGGCCCCGGTGCGCCGGTCCTGCTACGCCGCGGACCGCACCGGCCACATGATCCTCCAGACGCTGTACCAGAACTGCGTCAAGGAGGGCGTGGAGTTCTACAACGAGTTCTACGTCCTGGACCTGCTGCTCAGCGAGGTCGACGGGGTCAAGCGCACCGCGGGCGTCGTCGCCTACGAGCTGGCCACCGGCGAGATCCACGTCTTCCAGGCCAAGGCCGTCGTCTTCGCCTCGGGCGGCAACGGCAAGTTCTTCAAGGTCTCCTCCAACGCGCACACCCTGACCGGCGACGGCCAGGCCGCCGCGTTCCGCCGGGGCCTGCCGCTGGAGGACATGGAGTTCTTCCAGTTCCACCCGACCGGCATCTGGCGCATGGGCATCCTGCTCACCGAGGGCGCCCGCGGCGAGGGCGGCATCCTGCGCAACAAGGACGGCGAGCGCTTCATGGAGAAGTACGCGCCCGTCATGAAGGACCTGGCCTCGCGCGACGTCGTCTCCCGCTCGATCTACACCGAGATCCGCGAGGGCCGCGGCTGCGGCCCCGAGGGCGACCACGTCTACCTGGACCTCACCCACCTGCCGCCGGAGCAGCTCGACGCCAAGCTGCCGGACATCACCGAGTTCGCGCGCACCTACCTGGGCATCGAGCCGTACACCGACCCGATCCCGATCCAGCCGACCGCGCACTACGCGATGGGCGGCATCCCGACCAACGTCATGGGCGAGGTGCTGGCCGACAACACCACGGTGGTGCCGGGCCTGTACGCGGCCGGCGAGGTCGCCTGCGTGTCCGTGCACGGCGCCAACCGCCTGGGCACCAACTCGCTGCTGGACATCAACGTCTTCGGCCGCCGGGCGGGCATCGCCGCCGCCGAGTACGCGGCGACCGCCGACTACGTGGACCTGCCGGAGGACCCGGCCGCGTTCGTCCAGGGCCAGGTCGAGGCGCTGCGCTCCTCGGAGGGCACCGAGCGGGTCACCGAGATCCGCAGGGCGCTCCAGGAGACCATGGACAAGAACGTCATGGTCTTCCGCACCGAGCAGACGCTCAAGGAGGCCGTCGAGGAGATCGCCTCCCTGCGCAAGCGCTACCTGAACGTGTCCGTCCAGGACAAGGGCAAGCGGTTCAACACCGACCTGCTGGAGGCCATCGAGCTGGGCAACCTGCTCGACCTGGCCGAGGTGACGGCCGTCTCCGCGCTGGCCCGCAAGGAGTCCCGCGGCGGCCACTACCGCGAGGACTACCCCAACCGCGACGACGTCAACTTCATGCGCCACACCATGGCGTACCGCGAGGTGGGCGACGACGGCACCGAGTCGATCCGGCTGGACTACAAGCCGGTCGTGCAGACCCGCTACCAGCCGATGGAGCGTAAGTACTGATGGCCACTCCCGTCATGGAGAAGTCCGGCACCGGCGGCACGGCGGCGGACTCCCCCTACATCACCGCGACCTTCCGCATCCGCCGGTTCAACCCGGAGGTCTCCGACGAGGTCACCTGGCAGGACTTCGAGCTCGAGATCGACCCCAAGGAGCGCGTCCTGGACGCCCTCCACAAGATCAAGTGGGAGATCGACGGCACGCTGACCTTCCGGCGCTCCTGCGCGCACGGCATCTGCGGCTCCGACGCGATGCGCATCAACGGCCGCAACCGGCTGGCGTGCAAGACGCTGATCAAGGACATCAGCCCGGAGAAGCCGATCACCATCGAGCCGATAAAAGGGCTCACGGTCCAGAAGGACCTGGTGGTCGACATGGAGCCGTTCTTCCAGGCCTACCGGGACGTGATGCCCTTCCTGATCACCAAGGGCAACGAGCCGACCCGCGAGCGCCTGCAGTCCGCCGAGGACCGCGAGCGCTTCGACGACACCACCAAGTGCATCCTGTGCGCCGCGTGCACCTCCTCGTGCCCGGTGTTCTGGAACGACGGCCAGTACTTCGGCCCGGCGGCGATCGTCAACGCGCACCGCTTCATCTTCGACTCCCGCGACGAGGGCGGTGAGCAGCGTCTGGAGATCCTCAACGACCGCGAGGGCGTCTGGCGCTGCCGCACCACCTTCAACTGCACGGAGGCCTGCCCGCGCGGCATCGAGGTCACCAAGGCCATCCAGGAGGTCAAGCGCGCGCTGATCACGCGCCGCTACTGAGGCCCCTCCCCCGGGCCGCCCGCCGCGGGCGGCCCGGGACACGAAGGCGCCCGGCCGGGGAAACCCGGCCGGGCGCCTTCGCCGTACGCACGGTCCCCTGCCGGTCAGGCGGTGGTCCGGCCGAGGGCCGGCATCGTGGCCGGCAGGGCCGCAAGCGCTCCCAGGCCCGCGCCGGCCGCCCGGCCGCTCCCCCGGGGAAGCGAGCACCCCGGCCACCGCCCCCAGGGTCACCGGCGGCACCGCGTACTGCGCGACGGCGGTCAGGGCGCCGTCGAAGCGCAGGGGGCCGCGTACGCCGTCCTGGCAGGAGCCGCAGGCGATGGCGAGCAGCGGCCCGGCCCACTCCCGTGAAGAAGCCCGCGATCGGCACCACCACCGCGAGACCGGCCGACGCGGCCCGGTCGGCCGCGGTGCGCCCGGATCGGCCGGGGGCGGGGGAGGGCGAGGGCGAGGGCGAGGGGGAAACGGTGCCGGTGTTCTCCATGCTGTGGACGCTGACGGCCCTCCCAGGGCACGGCATGCGTCCTCGTGCTCAGAAGCGGGCGGGATTCCGGGCGGGGGGTGTCAGGCCTGCCCGGAGGCGAGTTCGACGACGGTGATGTCGGACTCCGCGCCCACCCGGACCGGCGGGCCCCAGGCGCCCGCGCCGCGGCTGACGTAGAGCTGGGTGTCGCCGTAGCGCTCCAGGCCGGCGAGGGTGGGGTTGACCAGGCCGGCGAGGTGGTTGCCGGGCCACATCTGGCCGCCGTGGGTGTGGCCGGAGAGCTGGAGGTCGACGCCGTGGTCCACGGCGTCGTGGATCATGACCGGCTGGTGGGCCATGAGGACCACCGCGCGGGAGGTGTCGCGGTCGCCGAGCGCCCGCTCGAAGTCCGGCCCCTGCCCCTCCTCCTCGCCCGCGAGGTCGTTGACGCCGGCCAGGTCGAAGTGGCGCAGCTCGCGGCGGGCGTTCTCCAGCGGCTCCAGGCCCAGCTCGCGGACGTGGTCGATCCACTCGGCCGCGTCGCCGAAGTACTCGTGGTTGCCGGTGACGAAGTAGGAGCCGTCGCGCGAGCGGAGCCGGGCCAGCGGCTCGGCGGCGCTGCCGAGCTCGGCGACGGTGCCGTCCACCAGGTCGCCGACGACGGCGACCATGTCGGCGTCGGCCCGGTTGATGGTGTCCACGATCCGCTCGGTGTGGGCGCGGCCCAGGACGGGGCCGAGGTGGATGTCGCTGACGACGGCGATGCGGTAGCCGTGGGCGGCCCGGGGCAGCTTGGCCAGGGGGACGGTGACGCGCTTGAGCTTCGGGCCGCGCAGCACGCCGTACGTGCCGTAGCCGACCGTCCCGGCCGCCGCGACGCCCGCGGCGGCGGCCACGGTGCGGGCCACGAACAACCGTCGCGACGGACCGGCCGGCGGCCGCTCCCCGGGGGCGGAGCCGGCCGCGGTGCCGGCACCGGAGCCGGAGTCCGCGCCGTCGCGGACGGCGACAGCTGTACGCGCCGTCCCGGTCGGCGCACCGCCGCCCGCGCCCTCCTCGGCGGAAGCGGGGGCGGAAGCGGGCGGCGCGGTGCGCACCGCGCCCACGGCGGCCTCACCGCCGTTCTCCCCGGCGCCCTCCGCGACACCCTCCTCGGCGGCGCCCCCGCGTGCCGCCCGCCTCGCGTCCCGCCGCTCCAGGAAGCGGCGCAGCAGCGGCCGCACCGCCTCCCCGGCGAGCAGGGCCAGCATCAGGTACAGCATCACCGCGAGCCAGAGGAAGCCCGGCCAGGCGAGGGCCTGCTTCAGGACGAAGGGCACGTCCGCCCGTACGGCGGTCTGCGCCGCGACGGCGGTCAGCGGCAGCAGGACGAGCAGGAGCGTGCCCACCCGTCTGTACCAGGTGCCGCGCGCCGCCACGTCGCGCACCAGACGCCGCCACAGGTACCAGTGCACCGCCGCCAGGACGGCGATCACCAGCACCAGGACGCCCACGAACACCAAGGCCATGCCCTGCTCCACTCCCCTGCCCGATTGCCTGTCCTCAGCCGAACGTACCGGCGGCCGTCATGCGTTCCTTCAGCCGTCGCGCGGGGCGCGCAGGGCCCGCAGACCGCGCAGCCCGATGATCCCGATGGCCGTGCCCAGCCCCAGCGAGACCACGGCCAGCACCAGGTGGATCCAGAAGTAGGCGGTCGGGTCGCCGGCGTCGTCGAACGCCAGGCCTCCGCTGTCCTTCCACAGGTTCCTGGTGAAGTTGGTCCACACGAACCAGCTCCACGCCCCGAAGGCGAGCAGGAACCACGAGACGGGGCGAGAGAGTTTCACACCTACAAGTATGTCTATCGGCCCAATGGAATCACTGGCAGGGGCGTCTCCCGCCACCGCGATGGTCCTCTCGGAGGTTCCGTACGGTCGCGGAGCCGATACGTTCGCTCCGTGTCGAAGACCCACTGCGTAATCGCCCGCGCGCGCCGAGTGCGCAGCGCCCGCGGCCTCGCCGCCGCCACAGCCCTGCTCCTGCCGTGCTTCATGTCCGGCCTGACCGGCGCTCCGGCCGCGGCGCACGCCGTGGCGGACAAGCCCCGGGAGCCGTCCCCGCCCGCGCGGATGTCCGCCGTCGGCGGAGAGCGCCTCGGCCTCCCCGGTGTCCAGATAGAACCGCGGGCCGGGGCCGGCACCCCCGAACTGCCCGACTCGATCACCTCGCGCGCCTGGATCGTCGCGGACGCCGAGACCGGCGACGTGCTGGCGGCCAAGAACGCGCACTGGCCGCTCGCCCCGGCCAGCACCATCAAGATGCTGTTCGCCGACACCCTGCTGCCGAAGTTCGACAAGGGCCGGGTCCACCGGGTCTCCCGGGAGGAACTGCTCCGGGTCGGTCCGGGCAGCAGCATGGTCGGCCTCAAGGAGGGCCTGACCTACACGGTCGACGACCTGTGGAAGGGCGTCTTCCTCCGCTCGGGCAACGACGCGGTGCACGCGCTGGCCGAGCTGAACGGCGGCGTGGACAGGACCGTCCGGGAGATGAACGAGCACGCCAGACGGCTCGGCGCGACGGACACCCATGTCGTCAGCCCCGACGGCTACGACGCCGAGGGGCACGTCTCCTCCGCCTACGACCTCACCCTGTTCGCCCGCTCGGGGATGCAGAAGCCGGACTTCCGCGCGTACGCGGCCACCGTCCGCGCGCAGTTCCCCGGGGACGTGGAGAAGGGGAAGGACGGGAAGAAGAAGCGCGGCACCTTCGAGATCCAGAACACCAACCGCCTGCTGACCGGCGCCCCCGGCCTGGAGCCGTACGAGGGCATCGCGGGCGTCAAGAACGGCTACACCACCAACGCCGGGTCCACCTTCACCGGCGTCGCCCAGCGCGGCGACCGGGTGCTGCTGGTGACCGCCATGCACCCCGAGGGGGGCGGCCTGAGCGTCTACGAGGAGACCGCCGACCTCCTGGACTGGGGCTTCGAGGCCGCCGGGAAGACCGAGCCCGTGGGCGAGCTGGTGCCGCCCGAGGGGGCCGCGTACGGCAGCGGCAAGAACGCCGACGACAGGCCCGGAAGCCAGGCGGGCGGGGCCGACGCCCAGCCGGCCGGGCCCACCACTCCCAACGCGGCCAGGACGCACGGGCCGTCGGACGGCGCCGGTACGGCCCTGATGATCGTGGCGGCGGTCCTGGTCGCGCTCGGCGCGGGGGCGTACGGGGTGCGCCGTCGCTGGCCGCTGCCGGGCGTGGCCGGTCTGCCGCATCCGGGGCGCGGCCCGCAGGGCCCGGCGGTCCTGGGCGGCCCGGGCAACCCCGGTGCCCTGGAGAGGATCGTGACGAGGCCGGCTGCCCCCGGGAGGCCGGAGCGCGCCTCCGCACCCGGAAGCGGCGGAAGCGCCGGGAGGACCGAAGGGGCGAGCGGGGCGGGCGGGGCGGGCGGGACCGGAGCCCGGGCTCCGAAGGCCCACGGGACGCCCAAGGCCTCGAAGGGCGCGGAGGGCGCGGAGGACGCGAGGAGCCCGGAGGACTCCGGGGAGGGGTCCGCCACCGGTCCCGGCGGGACCGGGCCCCGGGCGCCCCAGACGCCCCCGGCGGAGGGCGCCGGAACGCCCTGAGGCGCCCGGTGCGCCTGGAGGAACCCCAGGAACCCTGCGGTCCCGAGCGGGCCGTGACCGGCCCCCTGGTCTGCGCGCGGAAGGCGCGTCAGAGCGAGGGGGCCGGAGGCCTGGAGAAGTTCGGCTGCGGGGGCAGGGGCAGGTGCGCGGCACCGCCGAAGGAGAACTCTCTCTGGAGCCGCCACACGCAGTCCTCGCCCTGCTCGTACAGCGCGAAGCCCGTCGCCGTCCAGGCGGCCTCGAAGTCGGCCAGCTCCGCGTACGCCCGGTCCATCGCCTCCTCGGCGATGCCGTGGGCGACCGTGACGTGCGGGTGGTACGGGAACCGGAGCTCGCGGGCGAGCGGGCCGTCCTCGGCCCGGACCCACTCCTGGAGCCGCCCGCAGGCCGAGGAACCCTCGACGACCCTGACGAAGACCACCGGCGACAGCGGGCGGAAGGTGTCCGTGCCCGACAGCCTCATCGGGAAGGCCCTCCCCGCCGCGGCGACCGCGGCGAGGTGCTCCTCGATCTCGGGGCGGCGCGCGGCGTCCACCTCTGTCGGCGGCAGAAGGGTCACGTGGGTGGGGATGCCGTGGGCCGCGCTGTCACCGAAGCCGGCACGCCGCTGCTGGAGCAGGCTGCCGTAGGGCTCCGGGACCGCGATCGATACGCCGAGCGTGACGGTCCCCACGTGCTTCTCCTTCCTCGTCCCTCTCGTTTCCGTTCCCCCTGGTCGTCCGGTGCCCTGTCAGTGCTTGGCGGGCACGAAGCCCACCTTCTCGTACGCGGCGGCCAGGGTCCGCGACGCGACCTCGCGCGCCTTCTCGGCTCCCCTGGCCAGCACCGAGTCCAGCGTCTCGGGGTCGTCCAGATATTCCTGGGTGCGCTCCCGGAACGGTGTCACCCAGGCGGCGACGACCTCGGCCAGGTCGGTCTTGAGGGCACCGTAGCCCTTGCCGGCGTACTGCTGCTCCAGTTCCGGGATTCCGGTACCGGTGAGGGTGGAGTAGATCACCAGCAGGTTGCTGACGCCGGGCTTCTCCTTCTCGTCGTAGCGGATCTCGGTCCCGGTGTCGGTCACCGCGCTCCTGATCTTCTTGGCGGAGGCCTTCGGCTCGTCGAGCAGGCTGACCACGCCCTTGGGGGAGGCCGCCGACTTGCTCATCTTGACCGTCGGGTCCTGGAGGTCGTAGATCTTCGCCGTCTCCTTGAGGATGAAGGCGGAGGGGACGGTGAAGGTGTGGCCGTAGCGGCTGTTGAAGCGCTCGGCGACGTCGCGGGTCAGCTCGATGTGCTGGCGCTGGTCCTCGCCCACGGGGACGCTGTCGGCCTGGTAGAGCAGGATGTCCGCGACCTGGAGGACGGGATAGGTGAACAGGCCGACCGTCGTGGCCTCGGCGCCCTGCCGCGCGCTCTTGTCCTTGAACTGGGTCATCCGGGAGGCCTCGCCGAAGCCGGTGAGGCAGTTCATCACCCAGGCGAGCTGCGTGTGCTCGGGCACATGGCTCTGGACGAACAGGGTGCAGCGCTCCGGGTCGAGCCCCGCGGCCAGGAGCTGGGCGGCGGCCAGCCGTGTGGAGGCGCGCAGCTCCTTCGGGTCCTGCGGAATCGTGATGGCGTGCAGGTCCACGACGGCGTAGAACGCGTCGTGGGTGTCCTGCAGATCGACCCACTGGCGGACGGCACCGAGGTAGTTGCCGAGGTGGAAGGAGCCCGCGGTGGGCTGGATGCCGGAGAGTACACGGGGACGGTCAGTGGCCATGGCGTCATTCTCGCAGAGGGCCGCCGCGGGGATCACCCGCGTTCCGCCTCCCGTGCGAGGCCGGGCACGGGCCCGGACCCGGCCCCGGACATGGGCCGGACAGGCGTATCGGCGCGCCGGAACGCGCCGCGCCGGAGGGTTTCGGTGCGAAGCGGGCGTACGACGATAGAGATAGGCATCACACGCGGCGACCGCCGCACGATCGCCGGTGCACACGTCCACTCCGCCCACCCGACACGGAGCGTTCCCATGGCCCTCTCGGCAGAATCGTCCGCCACCGCCGTTCCGGCGGCCGCCCGTACCGCCTCCGCCGAACTGATCGCCGCCGCCGACGCGCACAGCGCGCACAACTACCACCCGCTGCCGGTCGTCGTCTCCTCGGCCGAGGGGGCGTGGATGACCGACGTGGAGGGCCGGCGCTACCTGGACATGCTCGCCGGCTACTCGGCGCTCAACTTCGGCCACGGCCACCCCCGGCTGCTGGCCGCCGCCCACGCGCAGTTGGACCGGCTCACCCTGACCTCCCGCGCCTTCCACCACGACCGCTTCGCCGCCTTCTGCACCGAACTGGCCGAGCTGTGCGGCATGGAGGCGGTGCTTCCGATGAACACCGGCGCGGAGGCGGTGGAGACCGCCGTGAAGACGGCCCGCAAGTGGGGCTACCGGGTCAAGGGCGTCCCCGACGGGCGGGCGCGGATCATCGTGGCGGAGAACAACTTCCACGGCCGCACCACCACGATCGTCAGCTTCTCCACCGACCCCGAGGCCCGCGCCGACTACGGCCCCTACACACCGGGCTTCGAGATCGTCCCCTACGGCGACCTGGAGGCGATGCGGGCCGCGCTCGACGAGGACCCGGACAACACCGTCGCCGTGCTGCTGGAGCCGATCCAGGGCGAGGCGGGCGTGCTGGTGCCGCCGCCGGGCTACCTGGCGGGCGTGCGCGAGCTGACCCGCGAGCGGAACGTGCTGTTCGTCGCGGACGAGATCCAGTCGGGCCTGGGCCGCACGGGCCGGACGTTCGCGTGCGAGCACGAGGGCGTGGTGCCGGACGTCTACGTGCTGGGCAAGGCGCTCGGCGGCGGCATCGTGCCGGTCTCGGCGGTGGTCTCCTCGGCGGAGGTGCTGGGCGTCTTCCGGCCCGGCGAGCACGGCTCCACGTTCGGCGGCAACCCGCTGGCCTGCGCGGTGGCGCTGGAGGTGGTCGCGATGCTGAGGACCGGCGAGTTCCAGCAGCGGGCGGCCGAACTGGGCGAGCACCTCCACCACGAACTGGGCCTGCTGGCGGGCGGCGGCGCGGTCGAGGCGGTGCGCGGGCGCGGGCTGTGGGCGGGCGTGGACGTCGTCCCGTCGCTGGGCACGGGCCGGGGGATCTCCGAGCGGCTGATGGAGCGGGGCGTCCTGGTCAAGGACACCCACGGCTCGACGATCCGCATCGCCCCGCCGCTGGTGATCTCCAAGGAGGACCTGGACTGGGGTCTGGAGCGGCTGGGCGCGGTGCTGGGCGCCTGAGCGCCGGGCCCCCGGCCCGGCTCCCGGCCGGGGGCGCGGGGTACGGGGTCACGGGGTGCGGGGCGGGGCGGGGTCTTCCGGGTCCGCCGCCCCGTCACCCGGCCCGTCACCCGGCCCGGCGCCCGCCCAGTACCCGGCGCAGCACCGCGCACAGCGCCTCCAGGGCGGAGGAGAAGCCGTGCTCGGGCGGGGTGCCGTAGCCGACGACGAGCGCGTCGCGCCCGGGGCCGGACCACTCGCGCCCGGAGCCCGGGGCCGGGCGCCCGGCCCCGGG